>NZ_JBSFPS010000004.1:0-87481 GCF_053588315.1 Streptosporangium sp. NPDC003464
CGGGATCAGCCGGGATCAGCCGGGATTAAATGGTTGCGCCGCCCGGGGCGGCCGCCGTACGGTCGATCGCATGTGGATCAACTCCTAAGAGCCGGCGTCGATCAGTTCCGACTGATCCGCCCGCACACTCAGCCCTCTGGCCCCGTACGTCTGACGCGGCAGCTGAGTCTCCGGCACGGCATCGACCGCGTCGTCATCATCCTCAAGGAGTCCATATGCGAATTCACGCCGGCCAAAAGCGCGGTGGCAAGAACAAGACCACCAAGACCCGCACTCCGCTGCCCGAGCGGAACCTGCCTCCGGCGGCGGCGCCGCGGCACATGCCGATGCCGCACCTGCCGATGAGGCCGACCCAGCAGCCGCGCCGGATCCCCGGCAAGGGCGGACGCTGAGACGGCGGACGCCCCGCCCCGGTCTCCCGGGGCGGGGCGTCCGTCTCGTGCAGCGCCCGGCTCGGAGCCGGGCGCTGCGCCCAGCTCGGTCCGACGTTCTCCCCCCAGCCTTACCGGAGTCAGCCTTACCGGAGCCTCAGCCCCACCGGAGCCGCTCGGCGCCGGACGCTCGGCGCCGGACGCTCGGCGCGGAGCCGCTCAGAGCCGCTCGATGATGGTGACGTTGGCCTGGCCGCCGCCCTCGCACATCGTCTGCAGGCCGTACCTGCCGCCGGTCCGCTCCAGCTCGTGCAGGAGCTTGGTCATCAGGATCGCGCCGGTCCCGCCGAGCGGGTGGCCCAGGGCGATCGCGCCGCCGTTGGGGTTGACCTTGGCGGGGTCGGCGCCGATGTCCTTGATCCACGCCATCGGGACCGGGGCGAACGCCTCGTTGATCTCGGTGACGTCGATGTCGTCGATCGACAGGCCGGACCTCTTCAGCGCCTTCTGGGTGGCCGGGATCGGCGCGGTCAGCATGTAGACCGGGTCGTCCCCGGTGAGCGCCAGGGTGACGATGCGGGCCCGAGGAGTCAGGCCGTGATCGCGGACCGCCTGCTCGGAGGCGATCAGGAGCGCCCCGGAGCCGTCGGAGATCTGCGACGAGGTGGCCGCGGTGATCCGGCCGCCGTCCCGCAGCGTCTTCAGCGACGCCATCTTCTCCAGGGTGGTGTCCGCGCGCGGGCCCTCGTCGTCCTCGACGCCGTTGACCGGGGCGATCTGGTCCTTGAAGTAGCCGTTCGCCACGGCCTTGGCCGCCCGCTGGTGGCTCTCGTAGGCGAAGCGCTCCAGCTCCTCGCGTTCGAGGCCCCACTTCTCGCACATGAGCTCGGCGCCGCGGAACTGGGAGATCTCCTGCTTGCCGTACCGCTCGACCCACATGTCCCCGAACGGGAAGGGCATGCCCTTCTCCAGCGCGGCGGTGATCGACGACCCCATCGGCACGATGCTCATGGACTCGACCCCGGCGGCCACCACGAGGTCCTGGGTACCGGACAGCACGCCCTGGGCCGCGAAGTGGATGGACTGCTGGGAGGAGCCGCACTGACGGTCGATGGTCACACCGGCGACGTTCTCCGGCAGGCCGGCCGACAGCCACGCGTTGCGCGCGATGTCCATGCTCTGCGGGCCGAACTGCATGACGCAGCCCATGATCACGTCTTCCACCGCGGACGGGTCGACACCCGTGCGCTCGATGAGCGCCCTGAGGGTGTGCGCGGCCAGATCGGTGGGGTGGACGGTGGACAGCCCACCCTTCTTCTTACCGACCGGGGTGCGGACCGCCCCGACGATGTACGCCTCTGCCACAGTGCCTCCTGCTTATGAACCGAGCATTGTTCGGTTATGAGGAGATTACAACAGAACCTTTGTCCGTGTCGTGCTCGGGACGGCCGGTTGAACACGGTCGGACACACCGCCCGACCCACGGGACGGCGGCTTCCGGCAGTCCCGGATAGGGCTTTTCATACCCCGTGGGCGTGAATCCGTATTCGCGTCACCTATTCGACATCTGCCGGTAAAGGTCTGGTTTCCTGCCGTTGAAAGCCTTCCGGGATCCCCTTCGAAAGGAAATCCCCCATGTCCGAAGGCCCCTCCCGCCGGCGGTTCCTCGCGGCCGGCGCAGGAGTACTGGCGGGCTCGCTGCTGCCCCCCTCGGTCCACCGGGCGATGGCGATGGCGGTACCACCCGGTGGCCTGTCCGCGATCAAGCACGTCGTCTTCCTCATGCAGGAGAACCGCTCGTTCGACCACTACTTCGGCACGCTGCGCGGCGTGCGGGGGTACGGCGACCGCAACGCGATCCGGCTCCCGGACGGCAAACCGGTCTTCGAGCAGCCCTCGACCGGCGGAAGCGTGCTGCCCTTCTCGGTCCGGGAGGCCGCGGGGCTCGTCGGCAAGGACCTCCAGTGGATCTCCGACCTGGCGCACGGCTGGAACGACGGCCAAGCGGCGGCGGCCAAGGGCTGGCACAACGGCTGGATCCCGGCCAAGTCCCCGGCCACGATGACGCACTACGAGCGGCAGGACATCCCGCTCCAGTACGAGCTGGCCGACACCTTCACCGTCTGCGACCACTACTTCTGCTCGGTGCTGTCCTCCACCAGCCCGAACCGGAACTACCACGTCAGCGGGCACACCGGCTACGAGCCCGGGACCACCAAGCGGGCCATCGACAACGCCGCCTACAGCCAGGACACCCACGCGGGCTACTCCTGGACGAACGCCGGGGAGATCCTGGAGGCGGCCGGGAGGTCGTGGCGGGTCTACCACGAGTGGGACAACTACGAGGACAACAACCTGGAGTTCTTCACCCGCTTCCGGCAGATCGCCCGCAAGGCGCTGCGCGGTGACTACAAGAGCATGCACTCCTTCTACCGCGCGGTCCGGTCGGCGCCGGAGCCGCAGCGCCGGGAACTGCTCGCCCGTCTGGAGGAGGGCGTCGCGCAGCTCACCCCGCAGGAGCGGTCGCTGTTCGACCGGGCGCTGCGCCGGGTGCCGTCCAAGACGCTGGCACAGGCCTTCCGGGCCGACGTCGAGGCCGGGAAGCTGCCCGAGGTGAGCTACATCGTGCCGTCGGCGGCCGACTCCGAGCACCCCTCGGCGTCGTCGCCGATCCAGAGCGCGCAGATCACCTACGACATCCTCGACGCGATCGCCTCCACTCCCGAGGTGTGGCAGTCGACCGCGCTGTTCATCACCTACGACGAGAACGACGGCTTCTTCGACCACGTGCCGCCGCCGCTGCCGCCCGCCGAGCAGACCGCGGAGTTCTACGACGGCAAACCGATCGGGCTGGGCATCCGGGTACCCATGACGATCATCTCGCCGTGGACCGTCGGCGGATACGTCTGCTCCCAGATCTTCGACCACTCCTCGACCGTGCGGTTCCTGGAGACCTGGCTCGGGGTCCGCTTCCCCGACGTCTCCCCGTGGCGGCGCACGGTCTCCGGCGACCTGACCTCCGCTTTCGACTTCACCGCCGCCGGTCCCCGACCGTCCCCCGCCCGGCCCGCGCCGGTCCCGGCCTTCACCGGACGCTGGCGGCCGTCGCCTCCGGCCGAGCAGCGGATGCCGGTCCAGGAGGAGGGAACCCGCCCGGCCCGGCCGCTGCCGTACCAGCTGAACTCCTGGGCCCGGCTGCTCGGCTCCACGCTGGAGCTGACCCTGGCCAACACCGGCCGCGACAGCGCGCACCTGGCGCTCTACCCCTACGCGGGCGAGTTCGACCACCCGCGCCACCTCGACGTCCTGGGCGTCACCACCCGCACCGTCGAGGTGAAGGACCGCTACGACCTGACCCTGACCGGCCCGAACGGCTTCCGCCGCGAGTTCGCCGGGTCCCTGGCCGGCAAGGCCGCCCGGGTCCAGGTCCAGCAGGTGATCGACATCGATCCCCGGAAGGTCCGGATCGAGATCACCAACCTCGGCGACCACTCGCTGACCCTGAAGGTGCGGGCCAACGCCTACGGCGACAAGGAGCAGACCGTGCCGCTGCGCGCGGGCCAGTACCGGCAGGTCATCTGGCCGGTGGAGGAGTCGCAGGGCTGGTACGACGTCCAGATCACCTGCGACGACGACCCCTCCTACGCCCGCCGCCTGATGGGCCACGTCGAGAACGGCCGCCCGAGCGTCACGGGCTGACCTCGAACGGCTCCGCTGAACCGGCCGTGACCTCCGTCACGGCCGGTTCAGCACGACGTAGCCGTCACGCTCGAACACCTTGCGGTAACCGCTCCGCAGCGCCTCGTCGACCCGCTGCTGCTGCATGCCGTAATCGCCGAACGGATAGGTCCACCGCGCCACGTCGGCCACGATCCAGGGTGCGCCGTGGGCCTGGGGCCCCCACAGCAGCACCGTCGTCCGCTCGGTGAGCGCGGGGCCGACGTTGTTGGCCGCCTCGACGACCACCCCGTCCGGGACCCTGGCCACGGCCTCGCGCGCCGCCGCGACGTGCGGATCGCCCTCGTAGAAGGCCGGGTCCAGGAGCTTGCCGAGCTCGAAGCGCGGCACGAGGGTGAGGCCGATCACGCAGACCGCGACCGCCCAGTGCGTGACCAGGCGCCGGCCCCGGAACCGTCCGGCGAGCCGGTCCGCCCCGTCCACCCCGGCGCAGACGAGGACGGCGACGATGAAGGCGTTGTAGTGGTGCTCCGGCCCCCACCACTGCGGCCGGTCGGCCAGGAACCGCTCCAGGACGAGCGGGACCGCCACCAGCGTCAGCGGCGACAGCAGCGCGGTCAGCGCCATCGGCCACAGCAGGAAGGCCAGGGTGTTGACCTTGACCATCGGGCTGACGAACTGCGCCAGCGCGCCCAGCGGATCCCGCAGGAGGGCCAGCGCCACCTGGCCGAGATCCGCACCCCAGGCGCCGTAGGCCCAGTGGAAACCCGTGGCGCTGGCCCCCGCCGCCGGCATCAGCACGCCGCGGATCATCATGAGCGCGCCCAGCGCGAAGAGGATGACGGCGGCTCCCGCGAGCAGCCGCCGGGTGAGGAGCAGATACGTCCCGAAGCCGACGAGCAGCAGGCCCATGTCCTCCTTGACCAGCAGCAGCCCGGCGGCGGCGAGCACCGCCGGGACCGGCCGGCCGGCGTCGGAGCGCTCGATCATGATCGCGCTCAGCAGCGGGACGAAGGCCGCCTCGTGGAAGTCGAACCCGGCGGCCTGCGCGACCGGCCACGACACCGTGTAGGCCAGCGCGACCAGGTGGGCCGGGCGCGCGCCGAGACGGCGCTCGGCGTAGTGCCAGATGGGGACCGCGGCCAGCGCGAACAGCACCGCCTGGGTGACGATCAGCGTCTGCGGCCCGTCGTGCAGCCAGTACAGCGGGGCCAGCAGGGCCAGGATCGGCGAGAAGTGGTCGGCGAGCTGGAGGAAGTCCATCCCGGCGCCGTACTGCATGCCGACCGAGGGCACGACGGGCGCCCCGAAGCCCGCGTAGCCGCGCACGGCCTGGTCGAAGATGACCAGGTCGAAGACGGTGGCCCGGAAGGTCGCGAGCTTGACCAGGCCGAGCAGCGAGTAGACCGCCGTGGCCAGCGCCACGAGCGCGCCCAGCACCAGCCCGTGCCGCCGCCGCCACACGGTCTCCGCGGTGGCGAGGGCTCTCAGGGACGCGGCGCCGCGGGCTCTCAGGGAAGGCACGGCACCAGACGGAGCGGCGGCGCTCATTCCCTGCGGGTGCCCGTCATCGTCGCGTAGGCGATGACGTTGTCGGTGTAGTGGCCGGTCGTGCGGTCGTAGGTGCCGCCGCAGGTGATCAGGTGGAGCTGGGGGTTGGGCGACTCGCCGTACACCCGCTGAGTCGGGAAGACCGACTTCTCGGCCTGTTCGAGACCTCCTACGGTGAAGACCGCGATGACGCCGTCCTTGCGGTGCACCTCGATGACGTCGCCGTTGCGGATCTCGTCGAGGCGGCTGAAGACCGCGCTGCCCGACTTCGTGTCCTTGTGCCCCAGCATGATTGCCGGCCCGGCCTCCCCGGCCGTGGGCCCCGAGCGGTACCAGCCGACCAGGTTGGGGTTGCCGACCGGCGGCACCTCGATCGCGCCCTGCCTGTCGAGCCCCACCGACCTGATCGGCGCGTTGACGCCGAGCCGTTCGATGACCAGGCGGACCGGGGTCGAAGGTTGCATGGCGGGGGCCGCCGGGATGCTCGGCTGCGGCGGCGGCACGGTCGCGGGCGCCTGGAAGTAGGGGTCCGCGGGGGCGGTGGCGTTCATCTGGCTGCGGGGCGGCAGCGTGGTGCGCTGGTCGGCCAGGCCGTACTGCTCGGGCGCCGCCACCATGTAGAGCAGGCCCACCAGCACGGTGATCACCCCGGCGACCCCCGCCAGGATCAGCACCGACCGCAGCACCCGGCCGCCGTCGATCCGGCCGTCGGGCCACTCCTCGTACGGCCGGCCGTACTGCTGGTATCCGGGCTGCGGCGGGTAGGGCGGGCGGACCGGCCCGCGCCCGTACGGCGGCACGGGCCCGTGGGGACGCCCCTGCCGCCCCCCGCCCGGGGCGGGGGGCCTCGGCGGCCTGCCGTCAGGCGTCGGGCTGGTCATCCGGCACCCCGGTCAGCCTCTGGCCGCCGTACGGCGCCGCAGCACCAGGCCGCCGACCGCCGCGCCGGCCACCATCAGCGCGCCGCTGATGACGATCATCCGGGCGTCCGGCCCGGCCTCCCCGCCGCCTCCGGTGGAGGCGCCTCCTCCGGGGGTCTCGTCGATCTGCCGGGTCTTGGGGGGCTTGACGGGCTTGGACGTCTTGGTCCTGGTGACGGTGACGACCGGCGCCGGGGTGCTCGTCTGCGTCGGGGTGGGGGTCGGCGTGCCGGTGCCCGTGTTCGTGGGGGTGGGGCTCGGCGTGCCCGTGCCGGTCGAGGTGCCCGACGGCTTGACCGTGATCAGCAGCGCCGCGGCGCTCGCCTCGGCCGAGGCCGTGGACGCGACGTCGCACGCGTAGAGGGTGCCGCCCGTGCCGCCGCCGCCCGGCCCGGAGGCCGGCTCCAGGTAGAGGTCGAAGGAGGCCGGCTGGACCGCGATGACACCGGTCGCAGTCGGGGTCACCGTGATCAGCACGGGGGGCACCTGCAGTTGGGCACCCGCCGTCGCCGCGACGGCGGCGGCGGTGGCTCCGACCGTCCGGAGCTCGGAGGGGACGATCGAGGGGTTGCTGGTGACGAGCGCGTCACCGTCGATCACGAGGCGCTCGGTCGCGGCGATGGCCGAGGGGGCGGTGAGGAACGGCGAGGCGGCGGGCTGCCGGATCGCCCAGGTCGCCACGACGGCGGAGCTGGGCGTCGGCGCCAGCGGGCCCGTGATGTCCATCTGGAGCTTGTAGGTGAGATTCCCGGTGGCGGCGGAGGAGGCCGTGCAGGTGTAGGTGACGGTCTTCGGGGCCGCCGTCATGGAGGCGATCGCCGGGACAGCGCCGAAGAAGATTCCTCCACCCACTGCTGCGATGGCGGCTGTCTTGACCGCGACGCGGCGGCGCGTCTTGGACTTCAGCACAGTCTCTCTCCATTTCGGAACAGTTGAGCGCTCTGGGCGGGCGTCCACGATTCCAGGCGATGGTCACGGTCCGGCATAGATCCTATGAACAGAGACTGAGATATGCACGTAACTCGGCAAAACGGGCATAAATTCCTCCCCGTCTCACCGCTGCCGGTCGCGGGGCCCGGCCGCGGCCCCGCGCCATCCGGGCGCGACGGGCGGCTGCCCGCTACCCGCGCGGCGCGCGGACCACCACGGTGGTGATCGGGAGCTCGAACTCGCCGCCCGCCGTCTCGGGGGTGGCGCGCAGGTAGTCGAGGACCCGGGCCAGCAGCTCGGCACGCTCGGTCTCCGGGAGGGTCAGCACGTGGGAGTGGGTGGCGATCGTCGCCGCCATCGACTCCGCGGTCCGGCGCTGGCCGTGCGCGAACTCGGCCCGCTCGCCCGCGCCGAAGTGCGGCCCCGGCAGGAAGGCCGCGGCGGGCCGCCACCGCCTGAACGACACCGTGCTGGCGGCCACCCGCTTCAGGCCGCTCACCCACGGGACCCGGTCGTCGTCGAGGTTCCACAGCCCGGCCAGCACCCCGCCCGGCGCCAGGACCCGGGCCATCTCGGGGAGGGCCCGGTCGAGGTCGAACCAGTGCATGGCCTGCCCGACCAGGATCGCGTCGACCGCCCCGTCCGCCAGCGGGATCTCCTCCGCCGTGCCGGGCAGCGCCCGGACCCCGGGCAGCCGGTCGCGGAGCTGGGCGAGCATGGCCGCGTCGGGCTCCACCGCGACGACGTCGGCGACATGCCGCAGCAGCACCCCGGTCAGCTTCCCGGTGCCGGCGCCCAGGTCGAGGACGCGCAGCGGCGCGCGCTCCCGGACGGGCCCGAGAGCCCACAGCACGGCGTCGTCGGGGTAGTCGGGCCGCTCTCTCGCGTACGCGGCCGCCTGGCCGCCGAACGAGGACGCCCGCCGCGCGAGGGTCTCGGGGTCGACGTCGTCGAAGGTGGGTGAACCGCTCACCGGCTCACGGTACCCCCGCGGTCCGCGCCGGCGCTCACGGAGTGCGGCCGGCCGGCGGCACGTGACCGGGTGCCGGGTGAACCGGCGGCACGTGCGCGGGTGTCGGGTGGGCGGACGCCGGATGGGCGGGGGCCGGGTGAGCAGGTGCCGGGTGAGCGGACGCCGGATGGCCGGATGCCGGGTGAGCAGGGGCCGGATGGGCGGGTGCCGGGTGGGCGGGGACCGGGTGATGGGCTGTCACGTTCCGCTCGCCGGACGGCCGCCGCTCCCGGCGCCGCCCGCCGCCGGGCCGCGACCGGCCGCCCGCGGCCAGGGCGAGCACGAGGGCGAGGACGAGGTACGGCACGGCGGACACGGCGAAGATCACGCTGTGCCCGGTCACCGCGGAGGCGGCGGCATAACAGCCGAAGAAGGCGATGCAGGTCACATCTGTGCCCAGCCCGGCCAGCGAGGTCACGGTGGCCCGGGCCGGGCCGGTGATGCGGTCCTGCAGCCGCGCGTCGACCAGCACGGTCGCCATCTGGAAGAGACAGAAGGCCACCGCGATCACGGCGAAGCCCGCCGGGACCCCGCTGATCGCCCCCGCGCCGAGCGCCAGCGCCCCGACGGCGAGGATCACCGCGATCGCCCGGTCGGTGCCACGCCTACCGGCGGCCGCGAGCAGGCCGCCGAGCGCGCCTCCGGCGGAGACGAGGAGCACCAGGAGCGGTACGGCGT
The DNA here is from genome assembly GCF_053588315.1 of Streptosporangium sp. NPDC003464. Lineage (NCBI taxonomy): Bacteria > Bacillati > Actinomycetota > Actinomycetes > Streptosporangiales > Streptosporangiaceae > Streptosporangium > Streptosporangium sp. NPDC003464. The sequence goes on from NZ_JBSFPS010000004.1 coordinate 9,141, forward strand.
ACTCGGCGACACCGGTGCCGGCCGCCAGCAGGGGGACGTACTCGTCCAGCGCGCCCCAGAGCGCCGTCACCGCGATCACCAGCAGCACCGCCCGCCGTACCGGCCGGCTGGAGCGCATCTCCCGCACGCCGTCCCGCAGGATGTCCGTGTAGGAGCCCGACGACGCCTCCTCCGGCGACGACTCCTCCGGGCTCTGCCCGCGGTGTTCGGGGAAGGTCGTCGCCACGGCCGCGCAGAGCACGCAGGCCAGGACGCTGGCCGCGCCGAGCAGCGGGTAGCCGCCCACCGCCAGCGCGGGGGCGGCCAGCGCCGTGGCCACCATGACGGCGCCGGTGCTGAGCGCGCGGGCACGGCCCATGATCGTGGCGTAGCGGCCGGCGGCGTCCAGACGTTCGAGCTCGGTGTAGACCAGCGCCTCCATGGCGCCCGACTGCAGCGCTCCCGAGGTGCCCCAGAGCACGAAGCCCGCGGCGAACGCCCAGTAGGAGGGGGCGATGACCCACAGGGCGTAGCCCACGGCCGACAGCAGCGGCGCCACGACGAGGAGCAGCCGCCGCGAGACGGCGTCGGCCCACACTCCGGAGGGGACCTCCATCACCAGGGAGGTGACCGACCAGATCACGAACAGCGAGGAGATCTCGGCGGTCGACAGGCCGGTGTCGACGAACAGCAGCGCGTAGACCGGGTAGAGCAGGATGAGATCGTCGAGGAAGGTGTAACCGTAGAGCGTCGCGGCCAGGCGCTCCGCGCGCCTGTCCGGTCCACGGAGAAGAGAGATCATCATGAGGTCTTTCCGACGGGGGACTGTGCGGGCTCGGGATGCTCGGCATCTCCGGCGGCCCGCGACAACGGGTCCCCTGTCGACCTCTGGTGATGGATCAATGTCGCCAGGTCATGAAGCCGACTCTACCTCCGGCCCGTCCGCCCGGCCCAGCCTTTTTCGGGCCCCGTCCCACCGAATATCTCTACTTATAGATAATCCCGTAGTAGAACTATCTTGGTATACTCACCGCATGACCACGAGCGCGCCGTCCCGCACCGTCCCGGATCTGAGCATGCTGCTGACGCACACCGGCCACGTGCTGGCGACCCAGATGACGGCGGCCCTGGCCGAGCTCGGGATCACGCCGCGCGGCTACTGCGTCCTGTTCCACGCGATGGAGGCCGAGCGGACGCAGATCCAGCTCGCCGAGATCTCCGACCTCGACAAGACCACGATGGTGGTGACGGTGGACGAGCTGGAGAAGGCCGGGCTTGCCGAGCGCCGGCCGTCCAGCACCGACCGCCGGGCCCGCATCATCTCGGTCACCGAGGAGGGCCGGCGGATCGTGGCCGAGGGGACGGCGATCTCCGACCGTGTCCACGCCGACGTGCTCGCGGCGCTCCCGGCCGACGAGCGCGCCCCCTTCGTCGGCGCCCTCGAACGGCTCCTCAACGGGCACCTGGCCACCCCGATGGTGAGCGAGCGGCCGGTACGGCGGGCCCGCCAGTCGCGGGCGTAGATCCGCTTCCCCCGGGGCCGTTCACTTCCCCCGGGGCCGTTCATGTGGCCGGGGCCTCAGTCTCCCCTCCGCACCTGCCGCGGGAGCCTGGGCGTTCCGGGCTTGCCCGGGATGCCCCGGTAGATCATGAGAACGCGCTCCAGGCCGGTCAGCCGGAGCAGCTCGGCCGTCTGGGAGCTGGGCTCGGCCAGGTAGAGGGCGATACCGCGAGCTCTGGCGCGACGCTGGACGCCGACCAGCGCGGCCAGCCCGGACACGTCGCGGAAGGACACCTTGGACAGGTCGAGGATGAGCGGGCCCACGCTGGACCGCACCGCGCCGATCAGGCGTTCGCGCAGGGAGTGGCTGGTGAAGATGTCGATCTCACCGCACAGCTTGACGATGGTGACGGACGGGCGGGCGGGCCGGAGCACCGTTCCGTCGGCCCGGTTCTGAAGGACAGTCATGGGATCTCCGATCGAAGAAGGAATGAGACCTCGGCCGGAGCATGGGCTCCCGCGCACGGGGATCCGGCCGGGACAGGATCGTGAACGGCGGTGAGGATGTCGATCGGACGTAGGCGGCCGGCACAGGTGACGGCCAGCTCCAGGGCGTCCATGGCCGGGACGCACGCGGTGCCGGACGGGATCACCAGCAGGTCGACGTGCTCCATGCCCGCTACGGACAGCCTGATCAGGCGGTGGTCGGCACTCCGTGACGGGCCCACCTCGACCTGGCGGCCACGGGCCGGGATGCGGCGCGGGACGCCGTCCCAGACGTCCGCGTGCAGACTCACGCGCAGGACGGTACGGCCCAGCAGCCGATCCACCGCCGCGATGAGGCCGGGCAGCTCCACGCCGGCGTTCCGCGAATACGGCCACCATGCCCCGTCCACGAGACCCCGGTGGCCGGGCACGAGGTCCAGGCTGAGGCGTACCGCGGAGGAGGTGGTCATGGGGACGGCGGCCACAGGGGGCGCGATCCGGGAGAGAAGTTTCGGCGTCATGATCGATCGGCCTGACTCGGGCCGGGAAGGACCGAAGTTGTGTATCGCCTTGGGCGACGCCGACCTGGATGCCAACGTGCGGAATGTCCTCGGTCTCCCCAGACTACTCCTCCGGACGGTCTCATCGCCGACATCAGGGAGTCCTCCCTCATCACGCCCGCGTCGGGCACCGGTCGCACGCGGGCGGGGAGGCCGCCGGCGTGCGCCCTCCCCGCCCCGGCCGCGACCGCGGCGAACATCCCCGGCGGCTCCCGCGAGGCCCTGACGGCACCGACCCGGGTGAGGCCGCCTGCCCCTCCGGACGGCTGGACCCTCCGGACGGCCGGCCCGGACGGTCAGTCCCCTCCGAACATGCGGTCTCGCGTCACACGCGCCACCCCGGGGTTGTCGGCGAACACCCCGTCCACCCGGAGCCGGTACAGCCGCTTCAACCAGCCCGTCACGTCCCCGACGGCCCGGCGGTAGGCCGAACCGCCGGGACGGCCCCGCCGGTACTCCGCCGGGAGCTTGGCGTTCTCGTCGCGGATCGTCGAGACGTGGACCTGGAGACCGTAACGGTGGGCGTCCCGGACGAGCGAGGTGGGCGGATCCGTCCTCCCGTCGGGTCCGACCGGCACGATCCGCGTGGTGGTCACGCCGATGCCGTCGGCGTAGGTGGCGATCTGCCGCAGCCCTTCCGAAGTGACGAGCTCGTCGCAGGTGAGAGCGTTGTCGACGTCGACCAGATCGTACGGCGCGCCGCTCCCCGATCCGATGAGCTGGATCAGCCGCAGCCGCGTGAGGGCCCGGAGCCGCTTGAGGTTGCTCGTCTCGAAGGACTGGATGAACACCGGGTCGCACGCCTCGTCCCAGCCGTACCGCCGGAGGACCTCCAGCAGCGGCTCCTCGATCGGCAGCCCGATCGAGGCGAAGTAGGTCGGATATTTGATCTCGGGGTAGATGCCCACGCCGTGTTTCTGCGCGAGCTTGACGATCTCCTCCAATGTCGGGATCTGCGCTTGCCCGTCGTATGCCGCGTTGCCCGGCCGCCGCTTGGGGAAGCGCTCCCTGGCACGGAGGGTGCGCAGCTCGGCGAGGGTGAAGTCCTCGGTGAACCAGCCGGTCACCTGGCCGCCGTTGATGGTCTTGGTCGTCCTGCGGGCGGCGAACTCGAAGTGGTCGGCGACGTCGGTGGTCGCCGAGAGCTCGTTCTCGTGCCGGGAGACCAGCACGTGGTCCTTGGTGGAGACCAGGTCCGGCTCGATGTAGTCGGCGCCCATCTGGATGGCGACCTCGTAGGACAGGAGCGTGTGCTCGGGCCGGAAGGCGCTGGCTCCGCGGTGCGCGACGACGATCGGCGTCCGGGCGCCGCGCCCGTGCCGGGCGGACGCGCCCGCGGACCGGCCGGGGGTGGGCACCGCCGGTTTCGGGGGCCGGGCCCTGCGGGCGGAGCGGGCCGTACCGGCGGACCGGACTCCCCCTGACGACCGGGCCGAGCTCACCGGTCCGACCAGGCTCACGGGCCGCATCGGGCCTGCGGGCTGAGCCGTCCCCGCGTGGCGGACCGGGCCCGCGGCCTGAACCGGGCCCGCGGCCTGAACCGGGCTCACGGGGCGGATAGAGCCGGCCGGTCGAGCCGGGCCTGTGGGGTGGAGGGCGAGGAGCGTCACTCCTCCTACGATCACGGCGAGGACATTGAGCGACATTTTCCCGACCACCCGGGTACACCCCCACGTTCCTACTTCGCGGGGGGCACACTGGTACAAACAGTTCTACCCTGAGCGGCTGAACGGCTAACGATCGGCCGAGCCAGGAAGGCCCGGCGGGCTACCGCTCCCGGATCAGCGTGAGCCCGTCCGCGCCGTGCCGGGCAGGATCAGGCACGCGTACGAGGCGCCGTCCGGCCGCGGGCCGTGGTCGAACCCGATGGAGAACACCTCCGCCGACAGCGACCCCGTCCGGGCGCGTGCGGAGCCGTACGGCGGGCGGGGATTTCCCCTTCTGTCGGGCCTTGGGCGGCAAAACCCCACAATGCCGGGTCCAAGGACCCTTCCGGTAACGCCGACAGAGGCGCAGTCTTGAAATGGGAGGTGTTGGTAATGGAATCAAAGGAATGGACTGTACAGATATTCATCAGCGAGGACGACGCCGACGCCGTCACCACCGCCAAGGCCGTGCTGATGACGGCGGACGGCAGGAAACGGGAATGCGTCGCGCACGCCCGGCGTAACCCGGACGACCAGCCTGTTCCGTCGATCGGCGACGAGCTGGCCGCCGGACGTGCCCTGTCCGACCTGGCCGGCAAGCTGATGCGGGAAGGCGCGGAGGACGTCGCCCAGATGGCTGGGCACGCGCCCAGAACATGGTGAGCCCTCGCCCGTCCCAGGGCCCCCGCCGGCTCTGGCGGGGGCCCTGACCCGGCCTCGGGACGGACGGGACCACCAGGCCCGTCTCACCGCCCGGAGTTCTGGATCAGCACGCCGAGGCCGTCGAGCATCGCCCGCAGGCCGAGCTCGAAGATCGCGTCGAGATCGAGGTCGTACCCGTCCTCCAGGTCCGCGACGACCCTGGAGAACGTCGGCAGAGCCCCCGAGGCGAGTTGCCCGGAGAGGACGGGCTCCTGGGTGTCCATCCATTCGTCTCCGGTGACGCCGGTGTCCGCTTCGGCCTGGGCCTCCGACTCCAGGTTCACGGCGATTCCCCGGACGTAGCTGTAGAGCAGGACGTGCACGTTGAGCATGGTCTCCGCGTCGAGGCCGAGGCCGTCCACCGCGCTCATCGTCCATTCGGCGTAGGCCATCAGGTTGGGCAGCGGCAGCGGCCGGGTCACCGAGCCGGCCTGCGCCAGCCACGGGTGCCGCCGGTAGGTGGACCACAGCAGCCGCGCCACCAGTTCGAGGCGCGCCCGCCACCCCGTGGGCGGCTCCTCCGGATACCGGATCTCACCGCACGCCGCGTCGATCATCAGCAGGACGAGATCTTCCTTGTCCCGTATGTGGCGGTACAGCGACATGGTGGCGACATCGAGCTTGGCCGCGACGCCGCGCATGGACAGGGCGTCCAGCCCCTCGGTGTCGGCGATGCCGATCGCGGCGCGGGCGATGCGCTCCCGGGTCAGCCCTTGATCGGGATCGTGGGCCGTACGGCGCGGGCCGGCCGGCCGGGACGGCGCCGGACGGGGCGCGGAGCGCGGCCCGGACCCGGGATGCGATCCGGACCCGGCCCCGGGATGCGATCCGGACCCGGCCCCGGGCTGTGATCCGGACCCGGCCCCGGGCTGTGGCCCGGGCGGGGGCTCGCGGCGCGGCCCGGGCGGGGATCCGGGCCCGGCCACCACGGTGCCGACGCGGGGCACCGCCTGAACAGCTCCCTCCTGGCGCAGGATGGTCAGGGCCTTGGTGGCGGTCGCGATCGCCACGCCCCACTCCCGGGCGACCTGCCGGGTCGAGGGCACCCGGTCGCCGGCACGGAGCTCACCGGCCGCGATGCGGCGGCGGATCTCGGTGACGATCCTCAGGTAGGGGGGATCAGGCTGGGCAGCGGGCCGGTTCACGATCGCCTTCCGTCCGGTGGAGCGTCCTGTACTAGTACAGGCGGGCCTGCCCCGAGGGTAGCCGAATCCCTCGATGACCAGGGACGGCGGCGGCCCGGCGGATCACCACGGACGGGCGCCCCACTCGCTGTACTAGTGCAGAATTTCCCGAAAGTCTCCGGAAAACCCGTGCTCAACGGCCATACAGAGTTGCCCAACCGTGTGCGTACGTCGTACATTCAGTTGTGTACGGCGTAGCCGGCGGGGCCGTCACCGGTCGGCCGCATCCCCTCCCCTCGACATCCGCCAGGAGTCCCCATGAGAGACCACGACATCCTCGTTTCCGGTGCGAGCATCGCCGGGCCCGCGCTGGCCTACTGGCTGCGCCGCCACGGCTTCAATCCCACCGTCGTGGAGAAGGCCCCCCGGCTCCGCCCCGGAGGTCAGGCGGTCGACATCCGCGGCGCGGCGCTCGGCGTCGTCGAGCGGATGGGGCTGCTGGCCGACATCCGGCGGATGGACGCCGCGATGCGCGGGATGTCCTTCGTCGACAGCGCCGGCGAGGTGCTGCACAGCACCACCGAGGAGACCCTGACCGGCGGCGAGGTCGGCAGCGAGGACGTGGAGATCCTCCGCGACGACCTGGCCGGCATCCTCTACGAGGCCACCCGTGACGGCGTCGAATACCTCTTCGGCGACTCGATCACCTCCCTCGCGCAGGACGACGACGGGGTGCGGGTCACCTTCGAGCGGGGCGCACCGCGCACCTTCGGACTCGTCGTCGGCGCCGACGGCCTGCACTCCAACGTGCGCGCGCTGGCCTTCGGCGAGGAGTCCCGGTTCATCCGCCACCTGGACACCTACCTGTCGGTCTTCACCACCGACAACTTCCTGGATCTGGACCACTGGCAGGTGTTCCACCGGACCCCGGGGAAGATGTCCGGCCTCTACAGCGCGCGGAACAACACCGAGGCCAGGGCGGTCCTCGGTTTCGAGTCGCCACGGCTGGACTACGACTACCGCGACATCACCCGGCACAAGCAGATCGTGGCCGAACGCTTCGCCGACGACGGCTGGGAGACCGCCAGGCTGCTGAAGGCCATGTGGGAGGCGCCCGACTTCCACTTCGACTCCATGAGCCAGATCCGCATGGACAGCTGGTCCAACGGACGGGTCTCACTGGTCGGGGACGCGGGTTACTGCGGCTCTCCGCTGTCGGGTCAGGGCACGACCCTCGCCCTGGTCGGCGCCTACGTCCTGGCCGGAGAGCTCCTGGCGGCGGGCGGGGACCACCGGGTGGGGCTGGCCCGCTACGAGGAGGAGATGCGGGAGTTCGCCGGGCTGAACCAGGATTTCGCGCTGCGGGTGAGCGAGTGGCAGAAGGACCAGAGCCGTCCGATGCCGGACATCCGGGAGCTGTCCAACGCCATCACGCTCAAGGACTACCGGAGCTGACGGACACGGCCCGCCCCGGCGCGCCCGGCCCCGGGGCGCGCCCGTGCGAGGCCGGAGGCCCCGGCCTCGCACACGACCCGGCGGTACGGCCAGGCCGAAGGTACGGCCGGGCCCTCCTGGACACCTCTGTCGTCCTCTGGCCGGTTGTCCTCTGGCCGCCGATCGCCGGACCGCCGACGCCGGATCAGCGTCGCCCGATCACCTTGCGGCCGGTCCGCTGCCTGCCGGTCCGCTGCCTGCTTGTCCGCTGTCTGCCGGTCCGCCGCCTATTTGTCCGCTGCCTGCCGGTCCTTCCTGGTCCGGTGCCACCCCGGGGCGGATGATCTGGACGTCGGACGTTCTCTGCCTGGGATGCCCGTTCAACCACTCACCCAGCCGCTTGGCGCTCCAGCCTCGGGGCCGCTCGGTCGACCAGCCATCCTGCCGGCCCGCGCCCGCTCCCCGGTAGCGCCGGGGACCCGGGCCGTCGGCCCGCTCGCCCCTCAGGTCCCGGTACCGCCGGGAATCCGGGCCGCCCGGCCGGCCGAGTCCCGGATCACGGTAGCGTCCGGGTCCCAGGCCGTCGGCCCGCTCGCCTCGGAGCCCCCGGTGCCGCCCGATCGTCCCCTCCTCCGGCTGCCTGGCGGCGGACCCTCCGTACGCCGGTCCCCGATACCGCCTGGGATCCAGGCCGTCAGGCCGCTCGACGCCCGACCCCCGGTAGCGCCGGGGCATCGGCCCGTCGGGCCGCTCGGCCCTCGACCCCCGGTAGCGCCTGGGTATCGGGCCCTCAGGCCGCTCGACCCTCGACCCCCGGTACTGCCGGGGCATCAGCCCCTCAGGCCGCTCGACCCTCGACCCCCGGTAGCGCCGGGGTATCGGCCCGTCGGGCCGCTCGGCCCGATGCCCCCGGTAGTGCCGGGCCCGCGGCCCGTCGGTCCGCCCGAACGCCCGGCCCCGGTGCCGGTCGGCAGCCGGTTCCGGCTGCCTGACCGTCCAGGCCACATGCCGCTTGGCGGTCGAGTTCCCCGGCCGCTTGACCACCCAGCTCGGGGACCGGTTGGACGTCGGCTTCGAATGCTGGACGGCGCCGATCGCCGCCACCCCTATGAGTACGGCCATCACACCGGCCCGTACGACGCTCATCTGCGCACACCCCCGCTTTCCGATCTGTCGGGGGGTCCGCTTCTACAGAGCTCTCTCTACCCGGGTTGGCCGGGCAGATAACGATCATAGATCAGAGCCGCCCAGGTCACGAGCACCGCGCTCGCGTCCCGACCAGCGGGTGTGCGCTCCGTCGAACGGTCCCGCCCGGCCCGCGCCGGCATCGCCGGGGAGGTCGCCCGGGCCGTCGACGCCCCCGGGGGCATCGGTCACGCGGCTGGAGCCGTGTCACGCGCGCGGCAGGCGGGGCGTGCCGCGGAAATAGTCGTTCGCCGCCGGGGCGAACATCATCGCCATGGCACCCAGGACGGCCACGAGGTGCACGATCCGGCTCCCGGCGAACACGAACGACATCGCGTCGGCCTCCGCGACGGCCTGACCGAGCGAGTTCCCGTCGAGCAGCCACCGGATCGGCTCGATCACCAGGGAGATGGTGCCGAAGATGCCGAGAGACAGGGCGAGGGCGATACGGGCCCAGCCGCGGCCCTGCCGCAGGCGGACGGCCATGAAGATCGCCGCCGCGAAGACCGCCAGCCGGAACCCCAGCCCCCCGGCGAGGTCGGCGAACGACGCCGACCCGCTGACCAGCGCGCCGGTGACGGCCAGGGCGGCCTCGAAGGCGCCGGCGCCGACGGCGGTGAGCCAGAGCGCCGAGGCGGTCTTGACGGCCGCAGGGACGGCCGGCGGGCTGTTCAGGGTCTGCGGTGCGTGCTGCTGCGTTGCCATGAAGGTACCTCCGGACGGGGGATCGGGTATGCCCCGAGTCTTTCTCGCGCGGCGGGCCGGGACATGCCCGTCCGCACCCTGATCCGGAGTAGGGAGGGCCCTACCGGCGCTCCGGCGCCGTGGCCCGGACGATTTCCAGCAGTGCGGCGCCCATGAGCAGCAGCCCGGCCGCGGCGGTTACGCGGTCGTGCCGGCGTCGACGGTGACGGACGCGCCGGTGATGTTGCGGCCGCCCTCTCCCACCAGGTGCGCGACGGTGGCGGCGATGTCGTCGGGGCTGCAGTAGCGGTCCAGCGCCGTGTAGCCGCGCTCCTCGTCGGCTCCGGGGCCGTCGGCGGGGTTCATCTCCGTGTCGGTCGAGCCGGGGTGGACGAGGTTGGCGGTGATGCCGCGAGGGCCGAGGTCGCGCGCCAGTCCCTTGGTGAGGCCGATCAGCGCCGACTTGCTCATCGCGTAGAGCGTCCAGCCCGGATAGGGCACCCGCTCGGCCAGGCTGCTGCCGATGGTGACGATCCTGCCTCCCGCGGTCATATGGCGGGCGACGGCCTGGGCGAGCAGGAAGGACGCGCGCGCGTGGATCGCCAGCGTCCGGTCGACCTCCTCCAGTGTCACCTCCTCCAGCGGTCCGTAGGGGGCTGTGCCGGCGTTGTTGACGAGGATGTCGAGCCGTCCCAGCTCCGCGACGGTGCGCTCGACCGCGCCGGCCAGCGCGGCGGCGTCGGTGGCCTGGGCGGCGACGGCGACGCCGCGGGCGCCTGCGGCTTCGATCTCCTTGACCACCGCGGCGGCGCGGTGGGCCGCGCTCGCGTACGTGATGACCACGTCCGTGCCGTCCGCCGCCAGGCGCCGGGCGATCGCGGCCCCGATCCCGCGGCTCCCACCCGTGACGAGTGCGACCTTGCCTGTCATGCCTGCCTCCATCTGGCCAGGTAAGCGGAACTGATTCCGTTTAAATTTAAGCGGAACCAATTCCGCTTAGCAAGCAGGAAGCGGAACCCGTTCCGCATGCCGGGCGACGGTCGGCGCGCCTGGATGCCGGGACGCCGGGACGTCTGGACGCCGGGGAGACTCCGGCCGGATGTGCCTGACCCGCGGATACGGGCGGGCCTTCGAGGGGTACGGGCGGGCCTTGGAGGAGGGATCGCTACCCGGGTCAAGATCCGGCCGGATTCGGAGAGGGCCGCACGCCGTGCCGCGACCTCAAGAGGGCCGCATGACCGCCCCCCAGTCACTCGCAACCGGGCTCAAAGCGGAGGGGCGGAGACTACCGACCCATGCGGGTTCCAGTCATACTCCAGCACAGCTTGGTCGAATGCGGGGCCGCCTGCCTCGCGATGGTCCTCGGCGCCCACGGGCACCACACCTCCGTGCGCGCCCTGGCCGAGGAGATGGGCGTGGGCCGGGACGGCGTCAGCGCGCTCACCCTGGTACGCGTCGCGCGGGCGCGCGGGCTGACCACCCGGGCGCTCTCCCTGCCCGCGGCGCACATACCCGAGATCCCTCTGCCGGCCGTGGCCCACTGGCGGGCGAGACACTTCGTGGTGGTGGAGCGGGCGGCCGGGGACCGGATCACGATCGTCGATCCGGGGATCGGGAGGCTGAGGCTCTCCCGGGAGGAGTTCGCGCGGGACTTCAGCGGCGTGGTCCTCACCTTCGCCCCCGGCCCGGACTTCCAGCGGGGACACCACGGCGAGCGGCGATCCTGGTGGTCGCGCTACGCCCGCTTCAGCGTGCTGAACCATCGGGGCATCCTGGCCGTCCTGGTACTGCTCAGCCTCATCCTGCAAGGGCTCGGACTCGTCCTGCCCACCGCCACCGAGAGCGTCGTGGACCGGGTGCTGGGGCGCGGGGAGATCGACCTGCTGCCCCTGCTGGGACTGGCCGCGGCCGTGGCGGCGCTCGCCTACCTCGCCGCCGGAGGGGCGCGGGCCTGGGCGCTGGCCGTGCTGCGGGCCCGGGCCGACACCGCCCTGCTCGACGACCTGGCCAGGCGGCTGCTCGCCCTGCCGTTCCGCTTCTTCGCCCACCGGGGCTCGGCGGACCTGGTCTCGCGGATCACCGGAGCCGTCGTACTGCGGGACATCTTCACCGGCCAGGTGCTGTCCACCCTGCTCGACGCGCCTCTGGCCGTCGGCTATCTCGTCGCGATCACCGTACGGTCGCCGCTGCTCGGCGGGGTGCTCGTCGTCCTGGCCGCGACCCAGCTCCTCGTGCTCCTCGTCACCCGGCAGCGGATCCGCGACCTGGTCCACCGCGAGCACGAGGCGCGCAACGAGGCCCAGGGACAGCTTGTCGAGTCCGTCAAGGGCATCGAGACGATCAAGTCGTCCGGCGCGGAGTCCCAGGTTCTGGAGCGCTGGACGCGTCTGCTGGACATCCAGACGCAGCAGGCACGGCGGAGCTCGTTCGCCCAGAGCATGCAGGACACCGCGCTGGGGGCGCTGAGGTTCGGCGCCCCGCTGGCGCTGCTGTGGGCCGGCGCGTGGCAGGTGGTGGACCACCGGCTCACCGTGGGCGCCATGCTCGGCGTGCTGGCCCTGGCCGCCGCCGCCCTGGCGCCGCTGGCCTCGTTGACCGGCAGCCTGCGGAGCCTCCAGCTCGCCCGTACCCAGGCCGAGCGGCTCGCCGACATCTGGGAGACCGCCCCGGAGTCCGGCCCCGGCGCCCCGGCGGGTGACGGGGACGCGGTCGCGGAATCCTCCTCCCCGGCCGGACCCGGCGGCGGAGCACGGCGGAGCGGGATCGAGATGAGGGCGGTCGGCTTCCGGTACGCGCCCGAAAGCCCGTGGATCGTCCGTGGGATCGATCTGCGCGTCGTCCCCGGGCAGAAGGTCGCGCTGGTAGGAAGGTCCGGGTCCGGCAAGACCACCCTCGCCCGGCTCCTGCTGGGGCTGTTCCCGCCGGTCGAGGGCGAGATCCTCTATGACGGGGTGCCGGTGTCCCGCCTGGACCCGGGACGGCTGCGGCGGCGTTTCGGGGTGGTCACCCAGGAGCCCGCCCTGTTCACCGGCTCGATCGCGGACAACATCGCCCTGGGAAGCTCCACCGTCTCCCCCGGCCAGGTGGAGGAGGCCGCCCGGCTGGCCTGCGTCCACGACGACATCGCCGCCATGCCCCTCGGCTACCACACCATGCTGACCGAGGGCGGGGGCCTGTCCGGCGGCCAGCGCCAGCGCATCGCCCTGGCCAGAGCGATACTGGCGCGGCCGGAGATCCTGCTGCTGGACGAGGCCACCAGCCACCTCGACACCGACACCGAGGCGGCGCTGAGCGCGAACCTCGGCACCCTCCCCCAGACGCGCATCGTGATCGCCCACCGGCTGAGCACGATCAGGGACGCCGATCTGATCCTGGCACTGGACGGCGGCCGGATCGTCGAGAGCGGCACCCACGACGCGCTGATCCGCTCCGGCGGCCTGTACGCGCGCCTCGCCCGGGCACAGCTCCCGGCGGGCTCCCGGTGAGCCCCGTACCTGCGGGGAGAGACGTGACCGCGGGTCCGCAGTCATCCCCAAGTCGCCCGCAGCCGTCCCCAAGTCACCTACAAGACGAGATCCGCATGATTGGTCACGAGATCGCTTTTCCAGAGCGACAAGGAGAGGAGGAACGTTCCATGAACGCGGCATCACGTACCGAGCTCGGGGACATCACGCCGGTCGGCGCCGAGCTCGACGAGAGCGCGCTGAGCGGAATCAGCGGCGGCCAGAAGGTCGAAATCACCACGGGGTGGGAGGCCGACCCGCCCGGCATCTGCGGCAGTGACTGAATCTGCGGCAGTGACTGAGTAGTCGCGCCCAGCCGCCGTCCCGCCAGCCGGGACGGCGGCGACGGCCGGCGGTCACCGGACCCGGGGACGCGCGCCGTCCCCGGGTCCGGTGCCCCCGCCGTCCCCGAGTCCGGAGAAACCCGTTCTCCCCGGCGGTCCGTCGCCTGCGCACAGGCTCCCGCTCTCCAAGGAGATCCGTGTCACCCCCGCATGTCCTCGTCCTCACCGGTGAGGCCGACCCGCACGCCGACCACATCCGTCACCTGCTGGCCGGACGCGGCGCCCGGACCACCGTCTTCGACAACCGGGACTATCTCACCCGGGCCCACGTGGAGCTGGCGTACACCGCTCGTGGACTCACCCGGCGGCTGCTGCACACCGAGTCCGGCACCCTCGACCTGGACACGCTGACCGCGCTGTGGTGGCGCCGCCCGACGCCGCCCGAGGCGCATCCGGCGCTCACCGACCCGTCGGTGGCCGCCTACGCCGCGCAGGAGAGCGTGAACCTGATCACCGACCTCTGGGAACATCTGCCGTGCCGTACGGTGCCCGCGCGGGAGTCGGTGTTCCGGCGCGCCGCGCACAAGCCGTCCCAGCTCATGCTGGCCGCCGAGCTCGGGTTCGAGATCCCGGAGACCCTGATCGCGACCCAGGCGGACGCCCTGTGGGACTTCCACAACCGCCATGACGGTCACATCGTCACCAAGCCCATGGGCAAGCCGTGGGTAGGCAACCTCGCGGGGGGCCACACGGTCACCCGCCACTGCGAGTTCGTCTCGGCCCGTGATCTGGCCTACGCGGAGGCGCTGCGGTTCTGCCCGGTCATCGCGCAGCAGTACGTGCCGAAACGGCTGGAACTGCGGGTCACCGTCGTCGGCCGGCGGGTGTTCGCGGCCGAGATCCACTCCCAGGAGAGCAACCGGTCGAAGGTGGACTGGCGCCTGTACGACATCGAGGTGACACCGTACGGCGTGCACCGGCTTCCGGACGAGGTCGCTCAGCGGTGCCTGGCGATGACGGACCGTCTCGGGCTCGACTACGGAGCGTTCGACCTGGTCCTGACCCCGGACGGCCGGTATGTGTTCCTGGAGATCAACCCCAACGGCCAGTGGTTGTGGATCGAGGAGCTGACCGGCCTGCCGATCAGCGAGGCCCTCTGCGACCTGCTGCTGGAAGGAGCCTGACGTGTCCCCGATCGTGCCCCCCGACCTCCTCGGCGACGCCCTGGAATGGCTGCGCGGGCTGGACGGCGTGCGCCCGGAGCGCGCCGACGAGCGGCTTTCGGAGCTGCGCGCGCGCCATCCGGAGGTGAGGATGCGGCTGCTGTGGCAGCGTGAGGCCGCCACCGACGACTACCACTACGATCTGCTGCTCCCCTCACCGGAGGGGAGCGTCTCACTGGCTTTCGCGCCGGACCGGGCGATCCCCTGGCCGCTGCGGGGAGGGCAGCGCTCCGGTGAGCAGCTCGTCCTGCGCGTCAACGGCGTCGACATGACGATGGAGCGGGTCGTCTCGGTCCTCGACGTGCTGTGGGACGATGTCGCGCTCGCCCGGCGCCTGGTGAACTCCGCCCTGGTCGAGCAGGCGGTGGACGTCCGCGACCAGCATCTCCCCGCCGACCGGCTCCAGGAGGCCATGGACGCCTTCCGCCGGGCGCGGGGGCTGCTGACCGCGCAGGCGGTACGGGAGTGGATGGCCGAGCGCGGCCTCAGCCACGCCCGCCTGGAGGAGATCGTGGCGCGCGAGGCGGCGGTGGCGGCCCTGCGCCAGGACGTGGTCAAGGGACGGGTGGAGGACTTCTTCGCCGCCCACCGCGCGGAGTTCGACCGGCTGCGCGTGGTCAGGCTGCGCTACGCCGATCCCAGCCGCGCCGACGTCGCCGCCGCGCTCCTGCGGGCCGGGGCCGTGCCGCCCGACGGGCCTGACGGGGTGGAGAAGGACGCCGACCCCGTCGCGCTGGCGGTCGAGGAGGTGCTGGCGGGCGTGGCCACCTGCCGGATGGAGGCGAACAACAGGGACGGCCTGGTCGCGCTCTTCGGCGCCCCGGCGGCGGACGCGCGGGCCGGTCAGGTGCTCGGGCCCGCCCGGCTCCCGGACGGCGGCTTCTGCGTCGCGCACGTGCTGGCCGTGGAGCCAGCGGAACTCGACGAGGTGACCCGCGGGCTCGTCGAGCGGCGGATCTTCGATGACTGGCTGGCGGAGCAGCGACGGAACGCCCACGTGGAGTGGTTCTGGGGCAGCCGGGCCCGCACCGACGAGCTCACCGCCGCCCTGCGGACCTGACGCGGAGCCCACCGGGAACGTCCCGCGCCGGGAACGTCCCGCGCCGAGGAAGTCGAGGCAGAGAACGTCGAGGCCGAGGAAGCGGAAGGCGTTCCGTTAGGCTGGCCCGGTGTGGCGAAGGACGCGGTCGTGAACGCACCGCCCCCCGAGAACGGCGCACGCAGGAGAGACGCGCCGATCTCCGGGAGCGGTCCGCGCCGGAGGGAGGCGGCGGCTCCCGGAGAAGACCCGCGCGTGAGGGAGGCGGCTCCCGGTAGCGGTCCGGGCGCGAGAGCAGCGGCTCCCGGTAACGGTCCGCACGAGGTGGACGTGCCGCCCGCCGGGAAAGGCCCGCGGGAGAGGGCCGACGCCGCGCGCAACCGGGCGCGGATCCTCGCCGCGGCCGCCCGGATCGTGGCCGCCCACGGCGTCGAGGGACTGGCGATGGCGGACGTGGCCGCCGCGGCGGGAGTCGGCGTCGGCACCCTCTACCGCCGCTTCGGCGACCGCTCCGGGCTGGCGTACGCGCTCATCGACGAGCGGGAACGGGAGTTCCAGGCGGCGTTCATCGAAGGCCCGGCGCCGCTGGGACCAGGCGCCTCCGGGACCGCCCGCATCCGCGCCTTCCTGCACGCCCTGGTCGACCGTACGGTGGCCCAGCTCGACCTGCTGGTCATGGCGGAGACCGCGAGCCCCCTCGCCCGCTTCGGCGCCGCCTACGATCTCCACCACAGCCACCTCGCGATGCTCATCGCGCAGGTGAAGCCGGACGGCGACGCCTACTGCCTGGCCGACGCCCTGCTGGCGCCGCTGGCCGCCCCGCTGCTGGCCCACCGGCTCCGCACCGGCGGGGTGACCGTCGAGCGGGTCAAGGCAGGGCTCGACGACCTGCTCTCCGGGTTGGAGGCCGCGCCGACGGGCTGAAGCCCGGGTTCGAGGCCGGGCCGGCAGGTTGAAGCGCGGGGTCGAGGCCGCGCCGGCGGGCTGAGGCGCCGCACGACCGGCCCCGGCGCCCGGCAGGCCGCGCCCGCGCGGCTCCAGCCGGCGGGGCCGAACGCTCCAGCCGGCGGGGCCGAACGCTCCAGCCGGCGGGGCCGAACGCTCTAGCCGGCGTGGCCGAGCGGCGGGAACGCCTCGCGCGCCTCCAGCAACTCCTCCCAGTGCTCCTGCGCCCAGTCGCACATCACGGCCATCGGCCCAAGGATGCTGCGGCCGAGCGGGGTCAGCCCGTATTCGACCCGCCGCACGGGCTCGTCATGGGTCGTGCGGGTGATGAGGCCATCCCGTTCGAGCGCCCGGAGCGACTGCGTGAGCACCTTCGCGGTGATGCCGCGCAGGGGGACCCGGAGCTCCGAGAAGCGCCGCGGCCCGTGTTCGAGGCAGCGGATGATCATCCCTGCCCATTTGTCACCGACGCGGAAGGGCGAGAGAGCGGACGGGCAGAGCTCGTCGAACATGTCCGGATCAAGCGGTTGTCTCACGATCTCACGGTAACCGGTATCCCGGCGGTAACCACGTGCCCGGCTACCGTCCGGGGCAGCGGTCGGCGACCAGGCCCGGCCCCGGGACGTGAGGCGGACTGATGAGCGAGATCATTGTTTTCGGCGCGGGCGGCAGGGCCGGGCGGACTGCCGTCGCGGAGGCTCTGCGCCGTGGGCACCGGGTCACCGCGGTCGTGCGCGACCCGGCCGGGCACGGCGACCTGGCCGCGGACGGCGTGCGCGTCGTCGCCGGCGACGTCACCGACGCGGACGGCGTCGCCCGGCTCGCCGAGGGGCACGGCGCCGCGATCAACGCCGCCGCCGACCTGGGCTCGCAGCCCGACGTCTTCTTCCCCGCCGCCTCCCGCGCGCTGCTCGACGGGCTGGCGCGGGCCGGGGTGGACCGGCTGGTGGCGGTCGGTCTGGCGTCGGGGCTGAAGTCCGAGTCCGGAGCGCTCCTGATGGACACACCCGGCTACCCGCAGGAGTACCGCGGCTTCTATCTGGGGCACGCGGCCGGGACTGAAGTGCTGCGCACCGCGACCACCACGCTCGACTGGGTGGTCCTCAGCCCGGCGGGCGACTTCGACCACGGCGGTGCCCGCACCGGCCGCTACCGGCAGGCCGCGGGCGACGCGGCCAGCCGGATCTCCTACGCCGACTTCGCGATCGCACTGCTCGACGAGATCGACACCCCGCGGCACCACCGCACGCACCTCGGTGTCGAGGAGGGCTGAGGAGCAGGCCCCGAGGAGGGCCGGCGGAGGAGGAGGCGGAGGATCCGGCGGCTCTCGCTCACCTGACCGGACGAGGGGCTCCCTCCCGAGAGCGAGCCGGAAGATCGCCTGCGTCGGCGATCCGGTAGCCGGGCGCGATCGACAGGATCGGGGACATCCCACAGAGCACCCCATCACTGGAGATGTCCGATGAAGCGCACCCGGATCGCCGCCGCCGCTCTCGCCCTCGCCGCCCTGGTCCCGGCCGTGGGGACCCCGGCGCTCGCCGCCACCGTGGCGACGCCCGCCACCGCCGTGCGGACCGAGGTGCCTCCGATCGACAGCGCGGCGCTGGAGCGGAGCATCGCCGGGCTGCCCGCCCCCGACGCCACCGCGGCGGAGGTCAGGGTGGGCGGCTCGAAGGGCTCGTGGCACGGGGTCACGGGGGTGACCGATCTGCGCACCGAGCGGCCGGCGAAGGAGGGGGCCCGGTTCCGGACGGGCAGCGTGACCAAGATCCTCACCGTCGCGGTCGTGCTCCAGCTCGTCGCCGAGGGCGAGCTCTCGCTCGACGGCACGGTCCAGGAGTATCTACCGGGCCTGCTGCCCGCCGACTACCCGGCCGTCAAGGTCGGCCAGCTCCTCAACCACACCAGCGGGCTGCCCGCGCCCAAGTCCGGCGACGGCTTCGAATGGGTCTACGCCACCAGGTTCAAGAAGTGGACGCCGGAGGAGTATGTCGGCAAGGCCGTGGAGAACCCGATCGAGTTCACCCCGGGCACCCGGCAGCACTACCTCAACACCAACACGTTCGTGGCGGGCATGCTGATCGAGAAGGTCACGGGCCGCTCCTACGAGCACGAGGTGACCACCCGGATCCTCCGGCCCGTCGGCATGCGCGACAGCTACCTGCCCGGCGACTCCATCCGGATCCGCGGGCGGCACAACCACGGCTACCAGGTCGTCCCCGAAGGGTTCCCGGACGCGATCGAGTACGGCCAGGCCCACGTCGTGGACATGACCGAGACCAGCGTCACCTCGACCTGGGCCTCCGGTGACCTGATCTCCACCACGGCCGACCTGGAGAGGTTCGTCAAGGCCCTGTTCAGGGGCAAGGTGGTGCCGGCCGCGCAGCTGAAGCACATGTTCACGGTGCCGAAGGTCACGATGTACGGCGGCGACCAGCCCGCCGTCTACACCTCGGGCCTGACCAGGTCGGAGCTGCCCGGCGGCATCGTGGCCTTCGGCAAGACCGGCGCCAGGTACGGCAGCGCGTCCGGCGTCGGCGCCACCCGCGACCTGAGCCGCACGGTCGTCTACTCGATCAACTCCACCGACGCCAAGGCCTCCGGGCAGAACCAGCGCGGCCTCGGCATCGCGCTCGCGGCCTTCGGCGGGTAGGGCCGGCACTCGCGGGACCGCCCCGCCCGTCCGGCCGTCCGCCCGCCGTACGCCCCGCCCGTCCGGCCTCCGCGCCCCGGGCCACCGTACGGCGGGCGGACGCGGGCCGGGACCCGCGCTCAGACGCGGCGGGTCTTCGACAGGGTCGCGTAGACGATGATGTTGTCGGTGTAGTGGCCGGTCTTGCGGTTGTAGACACCGCCGCAGGTGATCAGCCGCAGGGTGGCCTCGCCGGTGTTGCCGTAGACCCGCTTCGACGGGAACGCCTTCTTGCTGACCTGCTCCACGCCGTCGACCGTGAACTCCGCGATGGTCTTGTCCGACCGCGACACCTTGATCGTGTCCCCGCGCCTGACCTCCTTCAGCCGGCTGAAGACGGCGGCCCCGCTCCGGGTGTTCACATGCCCCAGGATCACCGAGGGCCCCTGCTGGCCGGGGATCGGCCCGTGCTTGTACCAGCCCGCCTGGTTCGGCTTGCTCAGCGGAGGGGTCTGGATCTCCTTCTTGGCGTCCACCCCCAGCGCCATCAGCGGAGCCAGCAGGCCGATCTTCGAAATGGCGATCCGGTACGGCTTCACCCCGGCGCTCTTGAGCGGCTCCGGCGGCTGGACGACGGGCAACGGCGGGGGCGCCGTGGGCGCGGCGGCCGTCAACGGCACATCCAGCCCACCCGGCCCCACCGCCGACGGCAGCACCGGCCCGGGTGCCTCCGGCTGCTGTTGCTCCTGCGGTTGCTGCTGTTGTTGCTGCTGCGGCACCGGCTGCTCCCCCGGAGCGGGGACGTCCTCCACCACCAGGGTGTCCGCCGCGTTCGGCGCCGGAGGTCCGTAGGACTCCTGGTCGGCCACCGGAGTCATGTAGGTGAGCAGCCCCGCCATGATCGCGGCCACCCCGCCGAGCGACCCGGCCACGAGCGCCACCGGGAGCAGCAGGCTCCCCCTGGGCTTGGGAGGGCGGCCGACGCCGTACGGATCGTGACCATGGGGATCGTGACTGTAAGGATCATGACCGTAGGGATCGGGACCGCCCTGCGAGGGCCCTGGATACATCCGGCGCGCCTCCTTGCCTAACCCCGGCCGCGCACGTGCGCCGCCCGCCGCCGCTTCAACGCCACTCCGCCGAGCACGCTTCCGAGCACCATGGCCGTCCCGCCGCCGATCAACCCCATCCCCGAAGGGCCGTCATCGGGAGCCTCACCGGTCTGGGCCCCGCCCGTGGGCGTCACGGTCACCTGAGGAGCCGTCGGCGTGGCCCGGGTGGGGGTCACGGTCGCCGTGACGGTCAGCGTCGGCTTGGGCGTCGACGCGGGCGTGGTCGTCACGGTGATCGTGGGCCTCGGCGACGTGGTGGGAGTCGGAGTAGGAGTCCTGGTGGTAGGAGTCGGCGACGGACTCGCCGACACCTTCTCTACCTTCACCGTAACGACCTCCGCATTCGCGGGAGGAGTACAGGTCGTTTCAACCAGCTTCAAAGGCGACGTGAATTTCTTAGTGATCAAGTTGAAGGCGTCAACCACCATGTGCTTGCCATCGGCCTTCTCCAACTTGACCGTGTGCTCACCATATTCCAGATCAGTACGCGACCAGAGAATTTGCTGTCCCAGCTTGTCACCCACCTTGTCATCAGGCATTTCAGTGCCGTCAGACTTCTTTGAGGCGTCGACTCTAGTGGGATTGGTCTCGTTGTCTACGGTGATGTTCACTACACCCATGTCATCATCGCGCTCGGTGATGTATTCGATTCCCGTGCCCGTGAATTTGACTTGCACGAAATTACCGTTCACGGTAGAGAAATGAACATCATCCAGGTGATCGCCTGGGTCGCTCGGCGCGAAAATCTCGGGGTTGGTAGCTTTCCGCTTCGACGAGTACCCCCATGTCCCTACATAAGCGATCGGGCCATGTGTACTGCCAGAAGCGCCATGCGCTTGCTCATTCTGATCATCAGTGTCGTTGACTTTTACATTCGACTCGGGCGGAGTGAAAGAAAAGGTGAACTTCAAGTTCCCCGGCTTGACCTTGACCTCACCCTCGCTTCCAGTAGCGGCGGACCCGACGGATAGCGAGGGAAGCTCCAGTTTGTCGCCCTGCTTCAGGGTACCAAATTCCTTAGTTCCAGATGAATCCAGCGTCCCATCCCACAACCCAGAAATGCCTGCGGTTCCGGTAGCCGCGAGTCGACTAGCGGTTGAGTAGTTTCCAGGTGACACCAGAGGTGACTCGGAGAGGGACCAGCCAACTTCCAATGGCTTACCAAGCTGAATGCTCTGCGGAATGGAGAGTTTAACCTTCACGGTCTTGTTGGCGCCGGGAACAAGATCACCCGTGCAGGTGTAGTTATAGAAATAGTTGTTGGTTACCTCAGCAAGACTCTGCGAGCTGGAGATGACGACCAGGGAGCTGACCGCCACCCCTAGGACTGACGCCGCGACTGTTCTACGGAGTCCCGCTCCCCACCGAAACACCGCACACTCCGATCATCGGGCCTGGTCGCAAAACTGGTCATCTGATCACAACTAGGTCCGGATCGTACTGTGCCGTGATGTCGTGACGCAGGAAGATGACAAGACCCCCAGGGGACTGTGGCGGACTTGTGATCTGGTCCACGCGGAGGCGGAGACCCTCGGCGGCGTCGCGGGGTGGGTGTACCTGGAAGTAACAGAATCGTATTCTGGTCCACGGAGCCCCAAGGAGGCAGTCAATGCAGCGAGACCTCTTCGAGGAGGAGCACGAGCTCTTCCGTGAGACCGTGCGCGAGTTCCTGGCCCGTGAGGTCGTGCCCCATCACGCACAGTGGGAGAAGGACGGCATCGTCCCCCGTGAGGTGTGGAAGAAGGCCGGCGAGATCGGGATGTTCGGCTTCGGGGTGCCGGAGGAGTACGGCGGGGCGGGGATCACGGACTTCCGCTACAACAGCGTGATCCTTGAGGAGGTCATCGGGATCGGCGCGTCCGGCCTGGGCTTCTCGCTGCACAACGACGTGATGGCGCCGTACTTCGTCGACCTCACCAACGACGAGCAGAAGGGCCGCTGGCTGCCCGGGTTCGCCAGTGGCGAGCTCATCACGGCCGTCGCGATGACGGAGCCCGGCGCGGGCAGCGACCTGCAGGGCATCAGGACGACCGCCCTGCGCGAGGGCGACCACTACGTGGTCAACGGCCAGAAGACCTTCATCACCAACGGCATCAACTCCGATCTGGTCGTCGTGGTCGCCAAGACCGACCCGGCCGCGGGCGCCCGGGGGACCTCCCTGCTCGTCGTCGAACGGGGCATGGAGGGCTTCAGCCGGGGCCGCAACCTTGAGAAGATCGGCATGCACGCCCAGGACACCGCGGAGCTGTTCTTCGACAACGTCCGGGTCCCTGCGGCCAACCTGCTGGGCGAGGAGGAGGGCCAGGGCTTCTTCCAGCTCATGGCCAACCTGCCGCAGGAGCGGCTGTCGATCGCGGTCATGGCCGTGGCCGCGGCCGAGACCGTCCTGCGGACGACCATCGACTACTGCAAGAGCCGCACGGCCTTCGGCCGCAGCATCGGCAGCTTCCAGAACACCCGCTTCGTCCTGGCGGAGCTGGACACCGAGGTGGAGATCGCCCGTCACTACGTCGACAAGTGCGTCCGGGCCCTCAACGCCAAGGAGCTGAGCGTCGTCGACGCCGCCAAGGCCAAGTGGTGGACCACCGAGCTGCAGACCAAGGTGATCGACCGCTGCCTCCAGCTCCACGGCGGCTACGGCTACATGATGGAGTATCCCGTCGCCAAGGCCTGGATCGACAGCCGGGTCCAGACCATCTACGGCGGCACGACCGAGATCATGAAGGAGATCATCGGCCGTTCCTTCGGCTTCTGAGGCCCCCGCTCCGACCGCTTTCGGCGCTCCACGGCGGACCATCCGCACCACAGCGGACCGCTCCCCCTCGGACGGACGCCCACCCCACGACAGGACCGCCGCACGAGGAACCGCCGCACGAGGAACCACCACACGGGGCCACCGCACGGGGTGACCACCACACGACGGGACCGCCGCGCCCTCTGGTGACGCGGCGGTCCCGTCGTGACGGCCCGGCCGTCAGTCGGCGACGAGTTCCTCGATCTGGACGGCCTGTCCGTCCTTGATCGTCACCTTGGCGTAGAGGGAGGTGCCCGCCTTGAGCGCCTTCTTCAGCTGCTCCACGGTGCACTTGTGCGGGAGGTCGCCCTGCTTGCAGATGCTGCCCTGCACGTCGAGCACCACCGTGAACGGCGTGAGCTCCGCCTTCTGCGCCTTCTCCCCCTCGGGCGCCACCGTGATCGAGCCCGCCCCCTGGAGCTGGACGTCTCCCACCAGCACGGCGTCGGTCTCCCTCGGCAGCATCCCGTCACCCGGCGACGTCGAGGCCGACGCCGACGCCGAGGCCGAGGCCGACTCCGACGGCTGGGGCTCCTGCGAGGCGGGTGGCTGCGACACCGACGCGGAGGCGGACACCGAGGCGGACGCGGTGGGCGTCGCCGAGGCGGCGGACATCTCCCCTCCTGCCGAGCAGGCGGACAGGCCGGCGGCGAAGGCCGCCGCCAGCAGAATGCGCGTTACCGTCAAGGATCTGTTCACGTCGCGCAACGATGCCATGGAACGCGAGTCCGTGCTCAATCGCCGCGAGATCGGCACCGGAGACGCATACTGGTCAGCGAAGGCTCCCCAGAGGCGGTGTTGATGGACAGCGGACTGATCCTGCTGATCTTCCTGGCGTTCCTGTTCGCCTGGGGGCTCAACCGGGTCCGGCGGACCCTACGGCTCGGCCCGGTCGCCTACGCGGGCGTCATGGTGGTGTTCGTCCTGGTGATGCTCGCCATGTGGGGCCAGACGTTCCGATAGCGTCCAACTGGCCGGCAGCCGCAGCGCGGCCTCCGACTCCGAGCCCGGTTCGGCGGAGTAGGCGATCAGCGACCGGCCGTCCTCGCCGGCCACCGCGGCGGTCCCGGACAGGGGCCGGGGACGGGAACCACCCGGCCGGTCCGCTATCCGGAGCCTTCCAGCAGGACCTTGGCGACCAGCTCGGGGTCGTCGCTCATCGGCAGGTGCCCGCAGCCCCTGAGCAGCTTCACCCGCCGCCCCGACCACCTGGCGGCCCGTACGGCCTGCCGCCGGAGCAGCAGCCGGTCGTGCTCGCCCCAGGCGATGGTGATCGGCGCCTTCGGCGGACCCGGGGGCATCATCCACTCGAACGAGTCGAGGGTGTCGTCGAACCCGGGGGCGTCCCCGAGCGCCTGGACCGCCGCGAGCAGCGCCTCGGCGGAGAGCCTGGACGGATGGGCCACCATCACGCCCGCCCCGACCAGGCGGCCCAGCGGGCTCCGCGCGGCGGCCAGGGCCCGCTCCGGCGGCGCCGTCCGGGCCGAGGCCCCGGCGGCGCGGGCCGAGGCCCTGGCGGCCCGGAGCACCGCCCGCGCGTAGGCGAGCTCTCCACGGCTCCAGAATCCGGCCGGGGACAGCGCGGTGGCCGAACGGACCGCACCCCGGGCGGCCAGCTCAAGGGCGACGTATCCCCCCAGGGAGTTGCCCGCGACGTGGGGGGTGTGCAGGCCGAGCATCGCGCAGAACGACTCGATCGCGTCGGCGAGGCTCTCCGCCGTGTACGGCGAGCCGGGCGGCAGCGGCGGGGAGACGCCGAAGCCGGGGAAGTCCACGGCGATCACGTCCCGCTCGGCGGCGAGCCGGTCGAGCACCGGCAGCCATGCCTGCCAGTGGTGCCCGATGCCGTGCAGCAGCACCAGCGGCGGGCCGGCCCCGCGCCGTTCGAAGGCCAGTTCCATGCCCCGAGTCAAGCACCGATCGGCGCCTTCTCCTAGCCCCGCCGTGGCCCGGCCGGTCGCGCCGTGACCCGGCCAAGTCACACCGTGGCCCGGCCGGTCGCGTCGCGGCCGGCCGGGCTCACCTGAGCCGGTGTGCTCAGCGGGACTTGGTGGGGATCTCGAACCAGACGGCCTTGCCCTCCTTGGTGGGGCGCGAGCCCCAGCGCTTGGCGAGCTGGTCGACGAGGTAGAGGCCCCGGCCGCCCTCGTCGTTCTCCCCGGCGCTGCGGATGCGGGGCAGCCGCAGGTCCTGGTCGAAGACCTCCACCCAGACGGACTCCCCGCCCCGGCGGAGCCGGAGCGTGAACTCCTTCTCGTTGACGATCTCGTTCTCGAAGCCGGGGAGGTCGTCCCAGGTCTCGTCGAACGGCATCGGGGCGTCCACCGTCAGCTCGCGGCGCGGGATGCTGGCGCTGGCGGCGTGCAGCACCACGTTGGTCACCACCTCGGAGACCAGCAGGCAGGCGAGCTCGGCACGCTCCTCGGGGACGTTCCAGCCGGTGAACGCCTCCGCCGCCATCCGGCGGGCCTCACCGACCATGATCGGCTGAGCCGGGAAGGTGCGCTCCTCGACCTCCAGGTCGGCGGGGGCGGATCTGACCACGAGGATGGCCATGTCGTCGTCGATCTCGCCGGGCACGGCGACCGTCGCGGCCTCGGCGATCTCCTCCACCGAGGAGTCGGAGACCTCGACGAGCTTGCCGGCCAGCAGCGCGAGGGTCTCCTCGTCGCTGGGCGACCTGCCGCCGTCGGCGTCGCGGACGGGACGGCGGTCCACCAGGCCGTCGGTGTAGAGGAGCAGCGCCGCGCCCGGGGGCAGCGTCCGCGTCTCCTCCTTGTAGACCAGGTCGGCGTGGAGCCCCTTGGCGCGGACGCCGAGCGGCTGGCCGACCTCCTTGATGTCGAGCTCGGCGCAGACCCCGTCGTTGAGCAGCAGCGGCGGGGCGTGGCCGGCGTTGGCGAAGGACAGCTGCCGCGACCAGGCGTCGTAGACCAGGTATTGGCAGGTGACGATCGGCGGGACGCTGATGTCCTCGCCGCTGTCGTCCCGCTCGGGGGTGGCGATGATGCGCGTCCACTCGTCGAGCCGGGCGAGGATCTCCGCGGGCGGCTTGTCGTCCTGGGCGAAGGCCCGCAGCGCGGCCCTCAGCTGGCCCATGACCGCGGCGGCCTTGGCCCCGCGGCCCTCGACGTCGCCGATGACGATGCCGACCCGGCCCGCCGACAGCGGGATGACGTCGTACCAGTCGCCGCCCACCTGGGTCTGGATGCCCTGCCCGTGCGAGGCGAGCGGCGCCGCCGGGTAGTAGCGGACCGCGATCTCCAGCCCGTCGAGCTCGGGCAGCGGAGCGGGCGGCAGCAGGTATTTCTGAAACGACTCGGCGGTGTGCCGCTCCTCCTCGAACAGCAGGGCGTTGTCCACCGCCAGCGCGACCCGGGTGGCGATGGCCCCCACGAAGTCGCGGTCGAAGGCGTCGTAGTGCGGGCTGCGCCGGTCGGTCAGGTTGGACAGTCCCAGGTACATCAGCCCGAGGACCTCACCGCGCACGCACAGCGGCGCCACGATGGCCGAGGTCATCCCGATCTCGGCCGCCAGGCGGGTGTTGGCCTCGCCGGGGCTGGGATAGTTGGTCTGGGAGAAGTCCTCGACCAGGATCGTCTCCTGGCGGCGCAGCGCGATGTCGGCGTAGTGGCCCACCGGATAGCGGATCTCGGCGCCCAGCGGCGCCCAGGTGTTGGGCGGCGGGCTCCAGCCCTGGACGTGGGTGGAGACCCTCCGGGTCATCCGCTCGCCTTCCATCAGCTCGATGAAGCAGTGGTCGGCGAACTGCGGGACGAGCATCTCGGCGACGCGTTTGAGCGTCTCCTCGACGTAGAGGGAGCCGGCCAGCCGCTCGCCGATCCGCTCCAGCAGACCGAAGCGGTCCTTCTCCCGCTCGTTGCTGCGCATCGCCTCGCGGGCGGTGATGACGATGCCCGTCACCGATCCCGACGGGTGGCGCAGCGGCACGGCCTGGGCGCGGACGTAGACGATCGTCCCGTCACCGCGCCTGACGTCGAACGTGCCCTCCCAGACCCCGCCCTTGAGCACGTGCTTGGCGAGCTCGATGGCGAGCGGATGGTCCTTCTCCATGATCCCCAGGGAGAGCGCCTGGTCGCGCGACCCGGGTATCCCGGGGCGTCCGAACAGCTTCTCCGCGAAGGGGTTCCAGTAGAGCAGGTTGCTGAACCTGTCGGTGACGACCACCGCCATCTCAGCATGATCAAGAACGGAACCCGCCGAAAGGTGGTCGGCGGTGTCCTGGGTCACATCCCCCCACCGCTTCATCCGGTGACCACCCCTCGGGGACGGGTGTGCGCAAAGCGAACCACGGTTGCTCCTGCTGCAGTCTCGGCCGGGGAGTGAAGGGGCTCCCGAGGGGGATCCAACCAAGCAGAGGGGCCCAGGTCAGCGAGTGGAGACGAAGACGTGCGCGGCGATGTCTCGCGGAAGGTCCGCAAGAGTGCTCTCCGCTTCGTCGTCACCTGTCACCCGCACACCGTTGTCGCTCGCCGCGAGCATTACCTCGCGTCCGGGTTGTATCCCAACTTGCTTGAGTTTAAGCATCACAGCCGGATCGCTTTGCACTTGTTCGCTAATTCGCCGCACGACAACGGGTATATCTCTGGGTCCGGCCACGGCGGCCATCGACGGCAGGGACTCCCAGCCGCCGCCCTGGACGCCCTCGACCCCGAGTTCGTCGAGGCCGGGGATGGGGTTGCCGTGCGGGTCCTCGGTCGGGTTGTTCAGCAGCGTGACCAGCCGGGCCTCCACGGACTCGGACATGACGTGCTCCCAGCGGCACGCCTCGATGTGCACCTCCTCCCAGGGGAGGCCGATGACCTGGGTGAGCAGGCATTCGGCGAGGCGGTGCTTGCGCATGACGCGGGTGGCGAGCGTGCGGCCCAGGTCGGTCATGGTCAGGTGCCGGTCGCCCTCGACGCGGACCAGACCGTCGCGCTCCATCCGGGCGACCGTCTGGCTGACGGTGGGACCACTCTGCTGCAGCCGCTCGGCGATGCGCGCACGCAGAGGGACGATCCCCTCTTCCTCCAGCTCGAAGATCGTGCGGAGATACATCTCCGTGGTGTCGATCAGGCCGTGTGCGGTCAAGGCTCCTCCCGTCCTATCTCGATGCCGTGTCCGTCGCGCGGCGTCCCCGTGAGAGCCGTGCGGGACTGAAGTCTCGGACCTCGACCCTATTGTGAGATCCGCCCACGATGACAAAGGACGGCAACACCGGGGCTTGCCGAATCCTTCCCGAGCTGCTCAAATATCGCGCGCGACGGGACGGTATTTCCTGAACGCCGGTACGGCCAGCCCCACGGCGAGCACCGCGACCGCGCAGGCGACCCCGCCGCCGATCCACGCCCCGGTGGCCCCGAACCAGCTCGCCGTGGCCCCGGCCCGCAGGTCCCCCAGCCGGGGCCCGCCGGCGACCACCACCATGAACACCCCCTGCATCCGCCCGCGCATGTCGTCGGGCGCGTGGGTCTGCAGGATCGTCTGCCGCCACACGGAGGAGACCAGGTCGGCGGCGCCGCCGAGGGCCAGCAGCGCGACCATCGCCCACAGCTGGCCCACCAGCCCGGCGGCGGCGACGCTGATCCCCCAGGCCGCGATCACGAACGTGAGCGCCAGGCCCTGGCGGCGGACCCGGCCCACCCAGCCCGACATCAGGCCGCCGAGCACCGAGCCGATGGCCATGCTGGCCGACAGCCAGCCGAACGCGGTCGGCGAGCCGCCGAAGCGCTCGGCCACGATCTCCGGGAACAGCGCCCTGGGCAGCGCGAAGGCCATGGCGATGATGTCCACGACGAACGACATCATCACGATCGGGTGCCCGGCGACGTAGCTGAGGCCGTCGACGACCGACCGGAGGCCGGGGCGGGACACCTCGCCGACCGGTTTGAGCCGCGGCAGCCGTACGGCGGCGTAGAAACCGGCGCCGAACAGCAGCGCGTCGATCAGGTAGGCGGGGGCGTAGCCGCCCTGGGCGAGCACGACCCCGCCGACCAGCGGGCCGGCGACGGTGCCGAGACCGCCCGACAGGTAGTTGAGCGTGTTGGCTGCCGGGACGAGCTCGGCCGGGACCAGCCGGGGGATGATCGCGCCCCGGGTCGGCCCGGTGATGGCGAACCCGGTGGCGTGCACGGCCACGGTGGCCAGCAGCAGGCCCACGTTCGTCATCCCCAGGGCCGCCTGGGCCAGCAGCGCGAGCGTGGCGGTCCAGGCGATCAGCGCGCCGACCAGCAGGAGCCTGCGCCGGTCCACCGCGTCGGCGACGGCCCCGCCCCACAGCCCGAAGACCACCAGGGGGATCAGGTTGGCCGGACCGAGCATGCCGACCCAGAACGACGACTCGGTGATGTCGTAGATCTGGGCGCTGACCGCCACGGAGGTGAGCTGGAAGCCGATGAACGACACGCCCTGGCCGGCCCAGAGCCGCCGGTACGCGGGGACACCCAGCGGACGGGTGTCCACCGCGAGCCGCCGTACGAAATCCCCGAACCCCACACCGCCCCCTAATCCGCCGGACATATGCGGATATATCAGTAAAGGTCGGGTAATCGGGTATTAGGGTCAGGGGGCCAGGCGCTCCACAACCCAGGAGGCGCCCGAACGGCGGTATCGGAGGCGGTCGTGCATGCGGTCGAGCTGGCCCTGCCAGAACTCCACCTCCGCCGGCACGACCCGGAACCCGCCCCAGAAGTCCGGCACGGGCGGATCCTCCGGCCAGCGCCCCGCCAGCTCCGCGTAGCGGGCGTCCAGCTCCTCCCTGGAGTGCACGACGGCCGACTGCCGCGACGCCCAGGCGCCGATGCGCGAGCCGTACGGGCGGGACCCGAAGTAGGCGGCCGACTCCTCCCGCGGCGTCCGCACCACCGCCCCCTCCACCCGCACCTGGCGGCGGATGGCGTGCCAGGGGAACAGCAGGCTGGCCCGCGGGTTCTCGGTGAGGTCGCGGCCCTTGCGCGACTCGTAGTTGGTGTAGAAGACGAACCCGTTCTCGTCGTAGTCCTTGAGCAGCACGGTCCGGGCCGTCGGCCGGCCGCCCGCGGAGGAGGTCGCGACCACCATCGCGTTCGGCTCGGGGAGCCCGGCGTCCACGGCCTCGCCGAACCAGACGGCGAACTGGGAGATGGGGTCGGGTGCGAGGTCGGCCTCCAGCAACGGCAGGCCCTGATAGGTGCGGCGAAGCCCCGCCAGCGACGGCGGGCGCGATGTGGCATCCACGGGAAGGTATTCTCCCGTGCTTGACGGAGAACGTGCGCACCGCCCCCACCTGGGACGATCGCGTTCCGGCGGGTCCGGCGGCACACCGCTGTGCCCCGCAGGGTTGAATATGACCCGCCGGTATCTCGACATCAAGGCTTTGACTTCAAGAAAGGGAGGCGGCCGAGAATGTCCGACTTCAAACCCGGGCTCGAAGGCGTAGTAGCTTTCGAGACGGAGATCGCGGAACCGGACAAAGAAGGGGGCGCCCTTCGTTACCGGGGCGTCGACATCGAAGAGCTGGTCGGCCGCGTGTCCTTCGGGAACGTGTGGGGCCTGCTGGTCGACAACAAGTTCCAGCCGGGTCTCCCCCCGGCCGAGCCGTACCCCATTCCTGTCCACTCCGGTGACATCCGCGTCGACGTGCAGAGCGCGCTGGCCATCCTGGCCCCCGCGTACGGCTTCAAGCCGCTGCTCGACATCGACGAGGAGCAGGCCCGCAACGACCTGGCCCGCGCCAGCGTGACCGCGCTCAGCTTCGTCGCCCAGTCCTCTCGCGGCCTCGGCAGGCCGATGGTCCCCCAGAGCGAGGTCGACAAGGGCAACAGCATCGTCGAGCGGTTCATGATCCGCTGGCAGGGCGACCCCGACCCCAAGCACGTGAAGGCCATCGACGCCTACTGGACGTCCGCGGCCGAGCACGGCATGAACGCCTCCACCTTCACCGCCCGCGTCATCGCCTCCACCGGCGCCGACGTGGCCGCGGCGCTGA
Source organism: Streptosporangium sp. NPDC003464 (assembly GCF_053588315.1). NCBI lineage: Bacteria > Bacillati > Actinomycetota > Actinomycetes > Streptosporangiales > Streptosporangiaceae > Streptosporangium > Streptosporangium sp. NPDC003464. Next base: position 39,943 of record NZ_JBSFPS010000004.1, read on the forward strand.
GCGGTGCGGTCGGCGCCATGTCGGGACCGCTGCACGGTGGCGCCCCCGCCCGCGTGCTGCACATGATCGAGGGCGTCGAGCAGGTCGGCGACGCCAAGAAGTACGTCCAGAGCGAGCTGGACAAGGGCCAGCGCCTCATGGGCTTCGGCCACCGCGTCTACCGCGCCGAGGACCCCCGTGCCCGCGTGCTCCGCCGTACCGCCAAGGAGCTCGACGCGCCGCGTTACGAGGTCGCCGCGGCCCTGGAGAAGGCGGCCCTGGACGAACTGCACGCCCGCAAGCCCGACCGGGTGCTCGCCACCAACGTCGAATACTGGGCCGCGGTGATCCTGGATTTCGCCCAGGTCCCCTCCTCCATGTTCACCTCCATGTTCACCTGCGCCCGCACCGCGGGCTGGGCCGCCCACATCCTGGAGCAGAAGCGCACGGGCAGGCTCGTCCGCCCCAGCGCCAGCTATGTGGGTCCGGCACAGCGCTCGGTCAACGACGTCCCCGGCGCCGCCGAGGTCCTCGACTCCGTCTGACCGACGTCCCGTACGGCTGTCGCGCGATGTCCCGCGCGGCAGCCGTTCCGCGTTCCGCGGCCCGGGGCGCCGGGTCCCGGATTCCAGACTCGCCCGTCTCACAATCCGGACTTCGGCCTGGGCCGACCGGAAGGCTCAGTAGGCTGGTCAGGTGGCTGACATCGTGATTCCCTCTGACATCAAGCCCGCCGACGGCCGATTCGGCTGCGGGCCCTCGAAGGTGCGCCCCGAGCAGCTCTCGGCTCTCGCCGCCTCCGGGTCCAGCGTGCTGGGCACCTCCCACCGCCAGAAGCCGGTCAAGTCTCTCGTCGGTCGGGTCCGCGCGGGCCTGTCGGAGCTGTTCTCGCTCCCCGAGGGATACGAGGTCGTCCTCGGCAACGGCGGCACCACCGCCTTCTGGGACATCGCCGCCTTCGGGCTCGTCCGCGAGAAGTCGCAGCACCTGCACTTCGGCGAGTTCTCCTCCAAGTTCGCCTCCGTCGTGGCGAAGGCTCCGTGGCTGGGCGACCCGACCGTGATCAAGTCCGAGGTCGGCAGCCACCCCGAGGCCCGGCTCGAAGAGGGCGTGGACGTCTACGCGCTCACCCACAACGAGACCTCGACCGGCGTCGCGATGCCGATCAGGCGCGTGGGCGAGGACGGCTCGCTCGTCCTGGTCGACGCCACCTCCGGCGCCGGCGGCCTGCCCGTCGACATCAGCGAGACCGACGTCTACTACTTCGCCCCGCAGAAGAGCTTCGCCTCCGACGGCGGCCTGTGGATCGCCCTGATGTCCCCGGCCGCGCTCGCCCGGGTCGAGGAGATCGCCGGCGGTGGCCGCTACATCCCCGAGTTCTTCAGCCTGCCGGTGGCCATCGACAACTCCTCCAAGGACCAGACCTACAACACCCCGTCGGTCTCCACGCTGTTCCTGCTGGCCGACCAGATCGAGTGGATGAACGGCAACGGCGGCCTGGCCTGGACCACCGCCCGCAGCGCCGAGTCGGCCCGCCGGCTCTACACGTGGGCGGAGAAGACCTCCTACACCACGCCGTTCGCCGCCCCGGAGTTCCGCTCCAACGTGGTCGCCACCATCGACTTCGCCGACAACGTCGACGCCGCCCAGGTCGCCAAGGTGCTGCGCGCCAACGGCATCGTGGACACCGAGCCCTACCGCAAGCTCGGCCGCAACCAGCTCCGCGTCGCGATGTTCCCGGCCATCGACCCCGACGACATCGAGGCCCTGACGGTCTGCATCGACCACGTGGTCGAGCGGCTCTAGCCGGCCCGCCCGTGCCCGGGGGGAGGCGTACGGCCCCGCCCCCGGGCACCGGGAACGGCGAAGATCGTTCCTGAATCCCCTGATTCGTCCCCGAGTGATCTATATCCGTAGAGTGTCCCCAAACGATCGTCAAGGGGAGTTCTGCGCGTGAGTTCGACCTCGGAGACCGCCTCACCCCAGGCCCGCAGCCTGGGCTATCTGATGTTCGCCAGCCGGTGGCTGCAGGTCCCGCTGTATCTGGGCCTGATCGTGGCCCAGGGCGTCTACGTCTACCAGTTCATGGTCGAGCTCTGGCACCTGGTGTCCGAGATCGCGCAGGGCGCGCTCCCTCCGGAATACACCCCCGAGGTCGCCGTGATGCTGGCCGTACTCGGCCTCATCGATGTGGTGATGATCTCCAACCTGCTGATCATGGTGATCGTCGGCGGCTACGAGACCTTCGTCTCGCGTATCAACCTCAACGGCCACCCCGACGAGCCCGAGTGGCTCTCCCACGTCAACGCGAACGTGCTCAAGGTCAAGCTGGCCACCGCGATCATCGGCATCTCCTCGGTCCACCTGCTGCAGACCTTCATCAGGGTCAGGGAGACCCCCAACGACAAGATCATGTGGCAGACGCTGATCCACCTGGCCTTCGTCGCCTCCGCCATCGGCCTGGCCTTCATCGACCGCATGCTGCGGACCTCCCCCGCCGAACGCGTCCACGCCTGACGCCGCCACCGGCCGCCACGCCGGCCCGGCCCCCACCCGGCCCCGTGCCGCCGGCCCGGACCCCCGCCCGGCGGTCAGGACCCGTCGCCCGGCGGTCAGAACTCGTCGGCCCCGGTCACCTGGGCGATGGGGAAGACGTGCCGGGAGGCGGCACAGATCGTCTCCAGCGTGTGGACCGGGATGCCGTCGTCGCCGTAGCCGGCCCGCAGGACCTGCACCACCCACTCGCCCGGGTCGAGCTGGAGGGTGCCGGCCTCGGCCCCGGCCGGCGGGCGGGCGACGAGGTGCTCCTCCGCGTGGCCGAAACGGTGGCCGAGGGCCTCGATCCCGGCCTGCAGGCTCGGCCGCACGAAGTCGGGGGCGGCGATCAGGGTGCCGCCGAAGAGGTCCAGGCGGAAGAAGCTGGTGGCGATCCGCACGGGCACGTCGTCGGCGAGCAGCAGCTTGCGGCGGGCCAGGACCTCGGTGCCGGGCTCGACGCGCAGGGCGGCGGCGACGTGGCCGGAGGCCGGCTCGGGACCGACGTAGAGCATGCGGCGGCCGGCCCTGATGCCCTGCCTGTCCGCCTCCGTCATGAAGAGCGACGCGGAACCGCGCACCGCGGGCTCTGTGGGGAGCGCACGCCGGACCACCACCCTCGGCCCCCGGGGCGGCCCTGCGGGGCCGTCCACGGCCTCTCTGGCGCCCGCCGGCCTCATCTGTGACACCCGGCCGGGGGTGACCCCGAGCCGCCGCGCTATCGCCTCCTGGCGGACCCCCGAGGCCCGCGCCTCGGCGACGGCCTCGCGGCGGAGCCGGGCCAGCCCGGCGACCAGATCCTGCTGGGCGGCCATGGCCAGACCGGCCGCGTGGGCCCGTTCGACCGGATCGGCGATCGCGGTGATGTCTTCGAGGGTCGTGTCGTCCACAGGTGATCTCCTCCCGGGCAGCCGGCCGACCCGCCAACTTTAGCCCCCCTAAAATCGTGGGCTGCCTGGTGGGGGCCACTCCGTTGCGGGCGCCGCGGCACAGGACGATAGTGAGCCGCGGCACAGGACGATAGTGATACGCCACAGGACCGCGGGTACTTCCGAGAGGAGACGCCCGGGCGGACGGCCGCCCGGCCGCATGGTGGAAACGGCCGGACGTCCGACCGGACGCGTCGAGAGCCCCGGGCGGGTGCCCGCCCGGCCGCGTCGAGACACGCAGGAGCGCCGGAGCGGACGGCCGTCCGGCCGCGACATGACGAGATCCCTTCGCGCTGGGAGAGCCATGACCACGCTTGCCGACAGGACCATCGCGGCCCTGCGCACCAACAATGACGACCTGGCCGCACTCGTGCGCGGCCTGGACCCCGCCGGCCTCGCCCGGCCCTCGGGCGCGTCGGAGTGGACCGTCGCGCAGGTGCTCAGCCACCTCGGCAGCGGTGCGGAGATCAGCCTGGCGGTCCTGCGGGCCGCGCTGGCCGGCCACGACGCGCCCGGCCAGGACTTCAACGAGTCGGTGTGGAGCCGCTGGAACGCCAAGGCCCCCCGGGAGCAGGCCGCGGACTTCCTGGCGGCCAACGCGGAGCTCGTCGCCGCCTACGAGGGCCTCGACGCCGGCACCCGCGAGCATCTGGAGATCAGGCTGGGCTTCCTGCCGTCGCCCGCCGACGTCACGCTCGCCGCCGGGATGCGGTTGAACGAGGCCGCCCTGCACGCCTGGGACGTCAAGGTCGCCTTCGACCCCCGGGCCACCGTCGCGCCGGACGCCGTCGAGGCGCTGACCGACCTGCACGCCGGGCCGCTCGGCTTCATAGTCGGCTTCGTCGGCAAACCCGACGCCCTCGACCCCCGGCAGGCCACCCTCCGCGTCGAGACGAGCGAGCCCGAGCGCGTCCTCGGCCTCACCCTCGGGGAGACCGTCGGCTTCAGCCAGGTGGCCGAGCCGGCGGACATCGTCCTGTCCGCCCCCGCCGAGGCGTGGCTGCGCCTGCTCAGCGGGCGGCTGGCCGCCGAGCACACCCCCGCCTCCGTGACCGTCACCGGCGTCACCCTTGACGACCTGCGCCGGGTGTTCCCGGGGATGTGACGCCCGCGCCCGCCGTACCCGCCCGGACCGGCCCTGCGCGGGAGCGCCACGCCCGGGACGGCCGGGCCGGGGACCGCCGGACCCGGGACCGCCGGACCCCGGACCACCGGGCCGGGACGGCGAGACCCGGGACCACCGGGCCGGGACGGCGAGACCCGGGACCACCGGGCTGGGACGGCAAGACCCGCGGCCCCGCCGCGGGACCGCCGCACGCGGCGGGGCCGCGATCCCGGGCGTCCCTACCCCGCCGTCCCGAGGAGCACGGCCGCCGCCCCCGCGGCCACCACCAGCGGGTAGGCCCACCACTTGGGCGCCGGGCCGTCCTTCAGCACCTTGACGCCGTACGGCACCAGCGCGACGCACAGGCCGGCCGCGGCGAGGACCGACATCGGGCCCGTGCCCTTGAGGACGCCGAGCGGCATGGCCGACATGAGCCCGAGCGCGACGGACCGCGCGATCCCCGGCACGCCGGCGCCGAACGCCCCGGCCCGCCAGGCGCCGACGGCCAGCACGATCCACCCTGCGAGGACGGCGACGTTGAGCGTCTGGAAGACGTGGAAGGACGTGTACTGGGCGCTCACGGCCTGCCGCGCGGCCTCCAGCCCCTGCACCTCCACCAGCTGGGCTGCCAGGTGGCTGACCCCCGCGTGGAAGACCCGGGCGAACAGCCCGGCCACGGCCAGCGCCCCGCCCCACAGCGCCCAGCGGGGGTGCGCGGCCCCGATCCGCCTCGCCACGGCCAGGACCGCGGGGCAGAGCAGCACGACCCCGGCGACGAACGCGCTGTAGGAGGCGGTCATCAGCGCCGGGTCCCGGGCGAAGGCCGCGAGCTGGTCGGGGAAGAAGTCGCCGGGCCCCGTCTTCAGCAGCACGCCCACCAGGATCAGGACCGGCCCCAGGACCAGCCCGGTCCCCTCCAGCCAGCGGCCGGGGAACCGGAAGGCGGAGGACGCGCTCCCGGTCGCCGTGCCGGTCGTGGTGCGGGCCGTCGCCGTGTCAGTCGTCGTCATGCCTTCGATCCAACCGGCGCGGCCCGGCCGTCACATTGGCGCTGGAGCGAGGATCCGGAGTAGACCTGGCACTACCCCGGTGGCTCAGTAGGCGGCGACGGCCTGGCGCCTGCGGCGCAGGACCCAGGCGGCCACGACCCCGCCGACCAGCCCGAACAGGTGCCCCTGCCAGGAGATGCCGGCCTCGCCCGGGAGCACGCCCCAGATGATCGAGTAGTAGGCCACGGCGACGCCGATGCCGATCACGATGTCGAGGGCGCGACGGTCGAACAGGCCCCGGGCGACGACGAAGCCGAAGTAGCCGAACACCAGCCCGCTCGCGCCGACCGTGACGGTGGTCGGCGAGCTGGTGAACCAGACGCCCAGCCCGCTGACGACGATGATGATCAGGCTGGCGGCCAGGAAGCGGCCGATCCCGCGCAGCGCGGCGAGGAAGCCGAGGACCAGCAGCGGCAGCGAGTTGGCCATCAGGTGGCCGAAGCCCGCGTGCAGGAAGGGCGCGACGACGACGCCGCTCAGGCCTTCGAGGTCCCAGGACCGGATGCCGTAGGCGTCGAAGTCGACGGGCAGCACGTAGTCGGCCACCTCGATCGCCCACATGCCCGCGACGAGGACGATGACGAGCATCGCGGCACCGGCCGCGCCGGCTGCCAGGCTGCCGGCCTTGCGCTTGAGGCGCTCACCCGTGGACGGGGTGGTCGGGGTGATCCGGGTCGCGTGATCGTTCATGCACTCTCCTGGCCTCGGAGCGGTCGCGTGGACGGCAAGTGCCCCCGCCGCACCTGTCCACACCTTTACCGTACGCACTCCCGGCCATGAATGGGCCGGGCGTGACCATCCCGATCACACCCGGCCGCGGACCTGTGACCTCCGGCCGTCGGACCGCCCGCCGCCCGATGATCGGTGGCCGGCGCCACCCGGTGGCCGGCGGCCACCGACCACTGGTCATCAGCCGGTGACCACCGGCCACAGATCACCGATCATCCGCCGGTGACCACCGACCACCGGTCGCCAGCCGGTAGCCAGCAGCCGCCGATCACCGACCACCGATCACCAGTCACCAGCCGGTGACCATCGACCACCGACCACCGGTCGCCAGCCGGTGGCCGACAGTCGCCGATCACCGATCATCGATCACCGGCCGGCGACCACCGGCCGCCGGAGGGCTACTCGCCCTTCCACTCCGGAGCGCGCTTCTCGGCGAAGGCCGCCGCGCCCTCCATCGCGTCCTTGGAGCCGAACACCGGGTTGATGATCTCGCCCTGCTTCCGGAACATCTCCTCCCCGCTCCAGTCGGCGGACTCGACGATCACGCGCTTGGTCGCGGCGAGCGCGAGCGGGGCGTTCGCCGCGATCTTCTTCGCCAGTTCGAGCGCCCTGGCCAGCGCCTCGCCCGCGGGCGTGACGTGGTTGACCAGGCCCACCTCGTACAGCCGGGAGGCCGGGAAGTGGTCACCGGTCAGGGCGATCTCCATCGCGATGTGGTACGGGATGCGCCGCGGCAGCCTCATGATGCCGCCCGCCCCCGCGACCAGGCCCCGCTTGGGCTCGGGCAGGCCGAACTTGGCCTCCTCGGAGGCCACGATGATGTCGCAGGCCAGCGCCAGCTCGCAGCCTCCGGCCAGGGCGTAGCCCTCGATCGCGGCGATGATCGGCTTCTTCGGCGGCGCCTCGACGATGCCGCCGAAGCCCCGGCCCTCGACGACCGGGAAGTCGCCGGTGAGGAAGCCCTTCAGGTCCATGCCGGCGCAGAAGGTGCCGCCGGCCCCGGTCAGGACGTAGGCGGAGACGTCCTTGCGCTCCTCCAGCTCGTCCAGCGCCGCGGCGATGCCCCGGGCGACCGCGCCGTTGACGGCGTTCCTGGCCTGGGGACGGTTGATCGTGATGACGGCGACGCCGCCGTCGACATCGACCAGAACCTCGTCAGACACCGGTGACTCCTACTTGGGCTGGAAGCGGATGCCGCCGTCGAAGCGGATGGTCTCGGCGTTCATGTAGTCGTTCTCGATCAGCGAGCGGACCAGGTGGGCGAACTCCGACGGCTGGCCCATGCGCTTGGGGAAGACCACCGGCGCCACGAGCTTGGCCTTGAACTCCTCGGCGTTGGGCGAGAAGCCGTAGATGGGGGTGTCGATGATGCCCGGACAGATCGTGTTGACGCGGATGCCGACGGCGGCCAGGTCGCGGGCGGCCGGGACGGTCATGCCGACGATGCCGCCCTTGGACGCCGAGTACGCGACCTGTCCGGTCTGGCCCTCCAGCGCCGCCACGGAGGCGGTGTTGACGACCACGCCGCGCTGGCCGTCCGCGTCGACCGGCTCGGTCTTGGCTACGGCAGCGGCGCCGATGCGCATGAGGTTGAAGGTGCCGATCAGGTTGACCTCGATGACCTTGCGGTAGGACGCCAGGTCGTGCGGCGATCCGTCGCGGTTCACCGTCCGGGTGGCCCAGCCGATGCCCGCGCTGTTCACCACGATGCGCAGCGGCTTGCCGGTCGCCACGGCCGCGTCCACGGCCGCCTGCACCTGTTCCTCGTCGGAGACGTCGGTCTTGACGAAGACCCCGCCGAGCTCGTCGGCGAGGGACTTGCCGCGCTCCTCGTTGAGGTCGGCGATGACCACGGTGACGCCGTGCGCCGCGAGGTCGCGGGCCGTGGCCTCGCCGAGGCCGCTGGCACCGCCCGAGATGATTGCTGCTGCTCCGTTCAGGTCCATGAGCGGACTTTAACGCGGATACCGAATGAAGTTCTACTCGGGGTGGGCTAAATCTCTCCCACGGCGCTGCCGACGTCGGGGTAGACCTTTATCCGCCGGTCGAGCCCCGTCGTGCGCAGGATCCGCGCCACCGGACCCTGCGGCGCGGCCAGGCAGACCCCGCCGCCCTCCCCGGTGGCCAGCCGCCATGCCTCGATCAGCACCGACAGTCCGCTGGAGTCCATGAACGACAGCGCGGCCAGGTCGAGGACCAGCCTCGGGCTGTCGAGCTTGATGGCGTCACGGACCTCGTCTCGCAGGAACGGGGCGGTGAACAGATCGAGCTCCCCCTCGACTGCCACCACCACGGCGTCACCAACGGCGCGGCGAGCCAGCCGTAGCTTCATCAGTCCTCCTCGCGCCCATGAGGCAGACCCACTTTACTTCGCCATCACCGTACGCGAAGTCATGCGACCCACGATCATTGATCCGGATCGGCGTGCCGGGGGACGGCCGTCGCGCGCCGCGGCCCCGCCCCACGGCCCGGCGGAGCCGGTCAGGGCGGCGCGAAGCCGTACGGCAGCTCAAGCCGGTGGGCGGCGAGCAGCTCGGCGTCGGCGAGGATCTCCCGGGTCGGCCCGTCGGCAGCGATCACGCCTCCGGAGAGGATGAGCGAGCGCTCGCACAGCTCCAGCGCGTAGGGCAGGTCGTGGGTGACCATCAGCACCGTCACGTCCAGGCCCCGCAGGATCTCGGCGAGCTCGCGGCGGGAGGCGGGGTCCAGGTTCGACGACGGCTCGTCCAGCACCAGGATCTCCGGCTCCATGGCCAGCACGGTCGCCACCGCCACCCGCCGGCGCTGGCCGAAGGACAGGTGGTGCGGCGGCCGGTCGATCGCCTCCAGCATGCCCACGCGGTCCAGGGCGTCCTTGACCCGGCGCTGCAGCTCCTCGCCGCCGATCCCGAGGTTGGCCGGGCCGAAGGCCACGTCCTCCCGGACGGTCGGCATGAAGAGCTGGTCGTCGGGGTCCTGGAAGACCAGCCCGACCCGCCTGCGGATCTCCTTGAGCGAGCGCTTCTCCACCGGCAGCCCGGCCACCGCCACCGTGCCGTGCCCGGCGGTCAGGATGCCGTTGAGGTGCATCACCAGCGTCGTCTTGCCCGCGCCGTTCGGTCCGAGGAGCGCGACCCGCTCCCCGCGGCCGATCGTGAAGTCGACGCCGAACAGCGCCTGCGTGCCGTCCGGATAGGCGTAAGCCAGGCGGCTCACCTCAAGAGAGGGCGTCATGCCAGTCCCCAGCTTCCCAGCAGCACCACCAGCGCCGCGCCCGGCAACATACCGGCGGCGAGCCACTGACGCGACGAGGCGGACATGTCCTGGATGACCGGCATCGAGCCACTGTAGCCGCGGCTGAGCATCGCCAGGTGCACCCGCTCGCCCCGCTCGTAGGACCGGATGAACAGCGCGCCCGCCGACCTGGCGATGACCGGGATGTGCCGGACGTCTCGGGCCGCGAACCCCCGCGACTCCCTGGCCACCCGCATCCGGCGCATCTCGTCGATGATCACGTCCATGTAGCGGAGCATGAACATGGCGATCTGCACCAGCAGCGGCGGCAGCCTGAGCCGCTGCGCGCCCAGCAGCATCAGCCTGGGCTCGGTGGTGGCCGCCAGCAGGACGCTGGCGACCACCCCCAGGGTGGCCTTGGCCAGGATGTTCCAGGCGGCCCACAGTCCCGCGACGCTGAACGACAGCCCCAGGAAGGACACCCGCTCGCCGATCCCGATGACCGGCAGCGCCACCGCGAACAGCACGAACGGGATCTCGACCGCCATCCGCCGCAGCAGGAAGGGCGGCGGGATCCGCGCCGTCAACGCCACCGCGGCCAGCAGCAGGGCGTAGAGCCCGAAGGCCCACAGCCACTCGCGCGGAGTGGCCACCACCACCAGGGCGAAGCAGGCCACCGCCGCCAGCTTGCACTGCGGCGGCAGCCGGTGGACGGCCGTGTCTCCCGGCAGGTGGAGCTGGTGATGGTGACCGGCGCCCACTAGGCCGAGACCTCCTCGCGCCTGTCGCTGTCGCCCTTGGTACGGCGGCGCACCGCGAAGAACAGCCCGCCCCCGACCGCGAGGGTCGCCCCGACGCCGATCAGGCCGGCCACGCCGACCGGGATGCCGCCCACGTCGCCGTAGTCGGCGAGGGGCTGCTCGCCGAGGGCGTGGTCGGCGGCCCGGCTGCTGAAGCCCTTGTCCTCGGCGACCCGCTCCAGGCCGTCGGGTGAGGAGGAGGCGTAGAAGCTGACGATCCCGGCCAGCAGCGCCGCGACCACGACGCCGGCGGGCAGGAACCAGCCCGGACGCCGGGCGGCGGCCGGGGCCGGGGCGCCCTGGGAGACCACGGCGTCGCCGTCGGCGCCGCGCAGGACCAGCGGGGCGGCCAGCCCCCGCGCGCCGTAGACCAGGTCGGGCCGGATCGCCAGCACGGTGCTGACGGTGACCGCCGTGATCAGGCCCTCGCCGATGCCGATGAGCGTGTGCACACCGCCCATGGCGGCGGCCACCGTGCCGACCTCGATGGGCGCGGTGCCCCCGATCCAGAACAGCAGGGTGAAGGCCAGCGCGGAGGCGGGCACCGAGACCAGCGCGGCGGCGAAGGAGGCGGCGACGACGGCGGGCCTGCTCCGCGCGCTCCGGGTGATCAGGCGGAAGACCGCCCAGCCGGCCAGGACGGCGACGATGCCCATGAGGGTGATGTTGACGCCCAGCGCGGTCAGGCCGCCGTCGGCGAAGAAGAAGCCCTGCACGAGCAGGACCACGGCCACGCACAAGACGGCCGTGTAGGGCCCGACGAGGATCGCGGCGAGCGCGCCGCCGAGGAGGTGGCCGCTGGTGCCGGCGGCCACCGGGAAGTTGAGCATCTGCACGGCGAAGATGAAGGCGGCGACCAGGCCCGCCATGGGGGCGGTCCGGTCATCGAGCTCCCGGCGGGCGCCGCGCAGGCAGACCGCGACGCCGGCGGCCGCGACGGCCCCGGCTGAGAGCGACACGGCTACGTTGAAAAAGCCATCGGGTACGTGCACGACAAGCCTCCGAAGTGCGGAATCGCCCCTTACTTTAGGCCATGAGCTTGTAGTTGCAAGAAGGTGGCATTAACGCACCATCCGCTCCATGAACGTGCGGGGCGTGGACGTGCGGACCACCGCGCTGAGCCGCCCCTTGCCCGCCGTGGCGTACGGCCGCACGCTCCGCCGCACCAACCCCCGCCACCACGTGCGCGGCGGCACGATCGCCTCCGCCTCCGCCTCGATCCGGAACCGGGCGGGCGGGCCCCCCAGATCCAGCTCCAGGTAGGCGTCCCAGGTGCCCGGCCCCAGCCGGCCCGCCGCCTGCCGGGCGACGAACACGCCCCCCGCCCCGGCCGCGACCCGCTCGTGCCGCTCCCGCCCCGACCACCGCTCCCGCCACACCAGACGGCGTACGGCGTGCGCCCCCGGCGTGCCCGTGCCGACGGTGACCTCCCCGTCGAGCATCAGCCGGTGGCCGAGCGACCAGCGGGTCCGGGTCAGCCGCACGCTGGCCGGCACGCTCATCACGTGCCCTCCGACGTCGAGGCTGAGGTTGCCGTGCGGCCGGGTGAAGTAGGGCAGGGCGATGACGTCGCCGACCAGGCGGGGCACCGGCTGGGCGATCCGCCCGTCCCGGCCGGCGCCGAGCCGCGCGAGCCGGGTGATCCCCTCGCACTCGACGGTCACGTGGACGTCCCAGACGCCCGGGGGCAGCTCCCCGACGTCGACGAGGCCGGTGAACCCGTCGCAGCCGCCGCTGACGGGGACCACCAGGTCGGCGGCCGGCTCGGCGCCGTCGCGCCGCATCCGCAGCACCAGGGCCAGGCCGCCGACGACGAGCTCCGGGCGGTCGCCCTGCCCCAGCGCGCTCAGCCCGACCCGGCCGGAGATCGCCAGCCGGCCCCGCCCGTCCCAGCGCAGCTCGGTGAGCTCCCGGCGGACCGCGGCCGACTCGATGTGCGCCAGCCGTACCAGGCGGTCGATGTCCTGGAGGGCGGCGATGCGGCTGCGGTCGATGGGCGGGAGCCGGTCGCGGACGCCGTCGGTCAGCCACCGGTCGCACATGTCGGCCACCTCGGCGACGATCTCCTTGCGCTGGACCTCCCCTGCCTCCAGGAAGGGCCTGCCGAGGCTGCCGAAGGCGTCCAGCCGGAAGTGGCGGCGGAGCAGGTGGTCGCGGAGGGCGCCGGGGCGCACGTGGGCGACGACCAGCTCGATCGGCCGCCTGATCATCCGCAGCCAGGAGACCGGGTCGCGGCTGCCCGGCCGCTGCATGATGCTGCTGCCGTCGGGCCGGGCGACCAGGTGGTAGCAGTCGTAGTCGGCGACCACCGAGATCACCCTCGCGTGGCAGTAGGCGTGGGCGGTGAAGACCACGTCCTCCCCCACCAGCAGCGTCTCGTCGAAGCGGATGGCGTGGCGCTCCAGCATCTCCCGGCGGAACAGCTTGAAGCAGCTCAGGCTGTTGTAGACCGAGCTCTCCCCGAGCGGCACCCGGTCGGCGCTCTCGCGGAACATCGAGACCGGCGCCCTGCGGTCATGCCCGACGATCTTCCCGAGGACCATGTCCGAGCCGTTGCGGTCGGCCATCGCGAGCATCCGCTCCAGCGCCTCGGGGCCGAGGTAGTCGTCGGCGTCGCAGAAGAACACGTATCTGCCGCGCGCGTGCGCGATCCCGACGTTGCGCGGACGGCCGGCGCCGCCGGAGTGGCGCTGCCGGACGATCCGGATGACGTTGCGGTGGTGGGCGGCGTAGAGGTCGAGCAGCTCGGAGCTGCCGTCGGTGGAGCCGTCGTCCACCACGACGATCTCCCTGCTGACCCGCTGGATCAGCAGGGAGGTCAGGCACCTGTCGAGATAGGGACGGCAGTTGTGGACCGGAACGATCACACTGACGTCTATCTCGGACGGCTCGGATATCTCGGGTGGCTCGGATGTCCCGGACCGGCCCGCGCCTTCCTCCGTGCGGACTCGCTGAAGGATCATCCCCGTCACCGCCGCGCCCCTCGTCGGTCACTATCGGCTTGCATGCCGATTCAGTATGTGACCAAGAGCCCTCCGTGCGCGGCGGATCCAGCGTCTTGGTCACCCCACCTCCACGCCGGGATCGCCGCACCCGGTGGAAAGCGGCCGGTTCGTACGGCTTGCCCCGCGCCACGGCCACGGACGCGCCGCGCCCGGACGTCTTCGGTAAGGTACGCCCGCATCCTGGAGGAGAACCGTGCTGAACGAGCCGACCGAGCCGAACGAGCCGAACGAGCCGAACGAGCCGAACGAGCCGAACGAGCTGAACGAGCTGAACGAGCCGACCGAGCTGAACGCCCCGGGCGCCGGGCTCACCGCGCTCCCGGCGCCCGCCGGCGACCCGGCCCTGCTGCGCCGTGTCGACCTGGCCTGGAACGAGCTGACCGAGCTGCCCCCGTGGGTCGGGCGGCTGCCCCGGCTGGAGCACCTCCAGTTGGACGGCAACCGGCTGCGCGACCTCCCCGACCTCCGCGGCCTCACCGCCCTGCGCGACCTCCACCTCGACGGCAACGCGCTGACCCGCCTCCCGGAGAGCGTCCCCGAACTGACCGGGCTGCGGACGCTCTTCCTGTACGGCAACGCGATCGGCGAGCTGCCCGAGGCCATCGGCCGGCTCCGGAACCTGCGGCACCTGGCCGTCGGCGGCAACGGCCTGACCTCCGTGCCCGCCGCACTGTGGCGGCTGACCGGCCTGCGCTCCCTGAACCTCGCGGAGAACTCCATCACCGAGGTGCCGGAGGCGATCGGCGGGCTGACCGAGCTGCGCATGCTGGACCTGGGGCACAACGCGCTGACCCGGGTCCCGGAGGCGATCGGCGACCTCCACGGCCTCACCGACTATCTCTACCTGAGCGACAACCGCTTCACCACGGTCCCGGCATCCCTGGGCAGGCTCACCCGGCTGACCTACCTGAACCTGACCGACAACCGCCTCACCGTCCTGCCCGCCGCCCTCGGCGGCCTCACCGCCCTGCGGGAGCTGCGGCTCTACGGCAACCGGCTGCGCGAGCTCCCCGAGACCATCGGCCGCCTCCGCGAGCTGCGCGAGCTCCACCTGATGAACAACGCCCTCACCGGCCTGCCCGCCTCGATCGGCGACCTGTCGCGACTCAGGCAGCTCGACCTCAGGAACAACGCGATCACCTCCCTGCCCGGCTCCCTCGCCGGGCTGCGCAGCCTCACCCACCTGGACCTGCGCAACAACCGGCTCCGCGAGCTCCCCGACGGCCTCGCCGACCTGCCCGCGCTGGAGAAGCTCGACCTCCGCTGGAACAAGCTCGACGGCGACCCGGAGGTCCTGCACCGCCTGAGCGGGCGCGGCTGCGCCGTACTCCGCTGACGCCCAGGGCCCGGCCGGCCACCGGGACGCCGGGCCCGCGGGGCGGGGCCGATACCACTGGCTTCCAAGAGATCGACAAGGCGCCTTGACCAAGCTGTCCGGCGAACCTCATCGCCGTTGACAGGGGAGAGCATGCATCGCCTATTCGCCCGGGCCTCGCTGAGCGTCGCGGTCATCGCGGGATCGCTGCTGGCAGGGGGGACCGCGCACGCGGAGCCGGCGCCGATGGTCAGGGTCGTCCTGGAGAGCTTCATCGCCTACAACCTCGAGGAGAGCGGACACGACGAGATCTACGTGCAGACCCAGCGCGACGGGAAGACCCGCCAGCTCTTCCCGACCAACACCGGCGCCCTGTCGGTCGCCGTCAACGACTGCGTCTACATCAGCGGCGACGGCTGTCCTCCGGGGACCAACTACCGGGGCTACTACAACGCCAACAAGCCCAGCTACACGGCCGACGGCAAGCTGCTGATGGTGACCCTCTACGACGACGACATCTCGGGGGACGACCCGCTGGTCAACGTGCCGATCTGGCCCCAGCCGATCAGCGAGAACCAGTACTTCCGCGAGGACGCCGACATCAACGGCTATCACTACGCGTTCAATTTCCGCCTAGAGCCCGCCTACTGACGGAGAGTCACGTGCGTACCATCCTGTCCAGGATCGTCACCACCGCCGCCGCGCTGACCCTGGCCGCGGCCCTCGCGCCGCCCGCCCAGGCCGTAGCGGCCGCCGCGACGCCCCTGAAACTCGTGTTCGGCTCACTGCAGGCCATCGACCTGGAGGAGAGCGGCGAGGACGAGATCCGCGTCGAGGTCAAGGAGCCGAACGGCGACCACTACTACATCTGGCCCACCAACGGCGACGAGGCCGACACCAAGGTCGGGACCTGCTGGGTGTGGACGAGCGAAGCCTCGGCGTGCTCACCCGGCTCCTCCTCCCGCTCGGCCGGGCCGTACACCCACCTGACGGTCTACCCCGGCGCGTCGTTCACGATCGAGGTGTGGGAGGACGACCACATCGGTGACGACCTGCTGCTGCGCATCCCGGTGACCCCGACGGAGGGGACCCAGTACATCGACGCCTCCTCCCCGGCCGGCAAGGGGTTCTCCTACCGGCTGGTGGCCCGCCTGGAGCCCGCCTGACGCCGGCGTCCCGGACCGCCGCGGCGGTCCGGGACCGCGCCTGAGCCGGTGATCTCCCTCCCTCCGGCGGGGGAGGGAGATCACCCCACGGCGGGAGGTCCCGGACGGGACCTGACGTGACCATCGGGGGTATGACGGCTTCACAGGTCGACGGGACGACGGCGGCGCGGTCGCGCCGCGCGGCATGGGCGGGGTACGGCGCGGCGGCGTGGGGGCTCCTGTTCGCCCTGCCCAGCTTCTACTGGGCGCTGGGGGGCACCGCCGGCGTGACCACGACGATCTCCCCCTCGCTGGTCAGGCTGGTGCAGGACGGGGTCACCTGGTTCATCGTGGTCCTGTGGGTCACCGGCGCGCTCAAGGTCGTCGGCGGGGTGCTGGGGCTCGCCCTGGTGCGCCGCTGGGGCACGGGCATGAGCCGGCTCCTGCAGTTCGCCGCCTGGGGCGCCGGGGTGCTGCTGCTGTGGCACGGCGGGCTGTTCGTCGTGCAGGGGCTGCTCCTGCAGCTCGACGGCACCGGGATCGCGCCGGAGCTCCTGCCGGTGATCCGCTGGTACACCTACCTGTGGGGGCCGTGGTTCATGGCCGGCGGCCTCCTGTTCGTCCTGGCCGCCCGCGTTCAGCGGCGCGGTCTGACCGACCGGCGCGGCACGGCGGTCGCCGGCGCGGTCGGCGGGGTCGGCGCGCTGGGCCTGTCAGTGGCGCTGATGGTCATGGGCATCGGATGACCGGCCCCACCCGGCGGAGAGCCGCCCGCGGACGTGTCCCTACGGGCCTCCCTATCTACATCTACGGACGGGTCCCCCTCCGAGCTCCCTAGCCCGCGGACGCGCTCTCCGGCTCCGGCGACGGCGCTCCCCGGCCGGAGGGACGGGCGAGCCGGTTCAGCTCGGCGAGGGCGAGCCCCCACGGATAGCTGTCGGTGCGGTCGTCCCCCGAGTCGGGGCCGTGCGGCTCGAACTCCCCGGGGCCGAGAAGCACCCGCACGCCCTCGGCCCGCAGCCTCTCGACGCTGTGCCGGAACGGGAGGCGGGCGGCGAGCGCGCTGTTGAGGCACGGCAGCACCACGACGGGGATGCCCAGCCCCGTGGCCTCGGAGAGGAGGCCGAGGGCATAGGTGTCGGCGATGCCCTGGGCGCTCTTGTTGATGGTGTTGTAGGTCGCGGGGGCGACGATGACGGCGTCGGGCCGCGGCGGCTTGGGCTCGCCCGGCTTGCGGTATCTGCTCCGTACGGGGCGGCCGGTCTGCGCCTCCAGCGCGTCGGCGTCGACGAAGTCCAGTGCCTGCGGGGTGGCGACGATCTGGACGGCCCAGCCTTCCTCCTGGGCCATCGTGACGAGACGGCCGACGCCGGCGGCGGGGCCCGCGGCGCACACGATTACATAGAGGACCTTGCCGGTGGGGCTCACGCGCGCTCCAGACGTCTCGGCGGGCCGGCGGGCTCGGCGGCGGACGCCGGCCGGGGGTTCGGGCGGGAGGTCACGGACGGTCCGGAGGGCGCCGGAGCGGTCGGTGTCCATCTGGCGAGAGTATGCGACACCCGTCCGATCGCCACCCACGGGTCCGAGGGTGAGGATCCGGTGTCTCCCGGCAATCCGGGGAGCGCCGCGGACAGTCCCTGTGTGGGGCTCCCCCGGCCGGCTGCGAGCTGGTCGACAGCACCGAGGCCCCGCCCGGCCCGCCCCGGTCACTCCCGCGCCGGACGCGCGTACCGCCGGCGGACGGCCCCCAGGACGGCGACACCGCCGAAGTATGCGGCCAGCACCCGCACGGGCAGGCCCGTCACCCCGTGGTAGTCCAGGCCGGCGAGGGCCAGGGACAGCAGCCCGGCGAGCACGGCGCCGACCCCGGCGATCGTCAGCGCGGCGGGCCACACGCCCCTCACCGCGCCCACGGGATCGGCCCGGGGCCCCGTACGCCGCTCGAACCGCCCGAACACCGCGACGAGAAGGGCGAGGATCAGCGCCAGGCAGGCGAGCCAGGGGACGCGCAGCAGCAGCCAGAACGCCGACCCGGGCGTGGCCTCGGGCATCACCGCCGTCGCGTGGAGCACCAGGACGCCGATCACCACGGCGGTCATGTGCCAGAGGAAGAGCGTCATGATCACCATGTTGACCGCCACCACGACGGTCCACGGCCCCGGCCGCCGCAACCACCGGTTCCCCAGGTCCCTCATCCACAGGGCGATTCCCGTCTGGGTGACGGCCAGGGCAAGGAGGGCCAGCGTGGGCGGAGAGGTGTTCTCTATCTTCTCCCCGAACCCCACCATGCTGACCGGATAGGGGCCGACCACCGTGAGGAGCACGAGGACGACGGCCCCGGCCGCCGCCATCGGCAGAGCCACGCTCCGCCGGGACGGCAGGCGCCCGTCCTGCCAGGCGAAGCCGAGCTGGTGCACGGCCAGCCAGCCGAGCAGGTAGTTCGCCTGACCCGCATAGGGGACGTTCAGCACCAGACGGGCCAGGTCGCCCGCGCCGACCAGGACCGCCAGGACGATCGGCACGGCCAGACCCGCCCGCCGGTGCAGGGCGTACATCGGCGGGGTGAGGACCATCACGGCGAGGTAGGCGACCAGGAACCACAGCGGGATCCCGGCCAGCCAGACCGCCGCGCCGATCAGGGCGGGCGTGGCTCCCAGGAGCCCGGCCGTCACGGCCGCCACCGTCAGCCCACCCAGGAAAATCGTCGTCGGGCGCAGCAGCCGGGCGGTCCGGCCCAGCACCCAGCCCGTGGCGTTGCCGCCCCGCCCGAGGTGGGAGACGAAGGACGCGGCGTTCGCGAAGCCGCCGACCAGGAAGAACAGGGGCATCACCTGGAACAGCCAGGTCAGCGGACGGGTCCACGGGGCGACCTCAAGGATGTTCCCGCCCCGGAAGCCCGCGCCGTCGCGGGCCACGTAGATCACCAGCCAGTGCCCGACGACGACCGCCGTGATCGCGACGGCGCGCAGCAGGTCGACATGGCGCTCCCGCTGCGGCGGCGTCCGCTCGGCCAGCCGCCGCACCCGCCGCGTCATCCGCTGAACGGCCCGGACAGGCTGCGCTGCCATGCCACCGACGCTTGACATGATGAGAGCATTCCTCCATCCACGTCATGTCAAGCGGCCTGCCCGGCCATCATCCACGTCATGTCGGCTGGTCGCCCGCCGTGCCGCCCGTTATGCGCGGGCGGCGCCGTCCCACAGGTCGGTGCTGTGCGCCTCGACGAGGGCGCCGATGCGGGTGAGGGCGTCAGCGGCGGGCCGCGGGTCGAGACGGCGTCCGTCACGCAGGCGCAGGGCGACGTGGCCGTCGGCGGCCTCCCTGGCGCCGATGACGGCCTGGTAGGGCACGAGGCGGGCCTCCCGGATGCGGGCGCCCAGGCTGCCGCGTTCCGGCCCGGCGAGCTCGGCCCGCAACCCGAGCTCGGCGCATCGCCGGGTGAGCGCCGCGGCGTCCGGCAACTCGGCCTCGGAGACCGGGAGGATCACCAGTTGGGTGGGGGCGAGCCAGGCGGGGAAGGCGCCGCCGTGCTGTTCGATGAGGTGGGCCACGGCCCGCTCCACGCTGCCGATGATGCTGCGGTGGACCATGACCGGCCGGTGCTTCGCGCCGTCCGCACCGATGTAGTGCAGGTCGAACCGCTCGGGCTGGTGGAAGTCGACCTGGACGGTGGACAGGGTGGACTCCCGGCCGGCGCCGTCGGCGACCTGGACGTCGATCTTGGGGCCGTAGAACGCGGCCTCTCCCTCGGCTGCCTCGTAGGGCAGGCCGGAGCGGTCGAGGACCTCGGTCAGCAGGGCGGTGGACCGCTGCCACATCTCGGGAGCGGCGACGTACTTCCCGCCGGGGCCCGGGAGGGAGAGCCGGTAGCGGGCCGGGCTGATGCCGAGCGCCTCGTACGCCCGGCGGATCATCTCCAGGGCGGCCCGCGCCTCCTCTGCGACCTGGTCCAGGGTGCAGAAGATGTGCGCGTCGTTGAGCTGGATGGCCCGGACGCGGGTCAGCCCGCCGAGCACGCCCGAGAGCTCGGAGCGGTACATGCCGCCCAGCTCGGCCATGCGCAGGGGCAGCTCGCGGTAGCTGTGGGAGCGGGAGCGGTAGATCACCGCGTGGTGAGGGCACAGGCTCGGCCGCAGGACGACCTGCTCACCGCCGAGGTCCATCGGGGGGAACATGTCGTCGCTGTAATGCGACCAGTGTCCCGAGATCTCGTACAGTTCCCGCTTGCCGAGCACCGGCGAGTACACGTGCCGGTAGCCCGCCCGCCGCTCCGCGGTGCGGATGTACTCCTCCAGGGTGTGCCGTACGGCCGCGCCGTCGGGCAGCCAGTACGGCAGCCCCGCGCCGATCAGCGGGTCGGTGTCGAACAGGCCCAGCTCGCGGCCGAGCTTGCGGTGGTCGTGCATTGCGGTCTCCTCGCGGACATCGGGCGAGTGACCGCAAGACGAAGCCCCGGGGCACTCGCCCCGGGGCTTCGGACTAAGTCAGCTGTCAGCGCGCCGGGACACTCTCCGGCGTCGTCGTCATGGCAGCGCGCTTCATGCGGGTAACGGTAACAGAAGCCCGGCGATCTCCACAGGGCCGTTCCCGGCGGGGAACGCCGCGGCCGCGCGATCCGGCGGCGGGTGCGTCCTCAGGCCCGCCGGGCGATCATGATGATCACCCGGCTACTGTCCGTGACCGGCCCGCGCGTCCAGTCCCCGAACTGCTCCTCGACCACGAACCCGGCCTCGTCCAGGAACCCGCGCAGTTCGGGGACGTCCAGGAAGCGCAGGTTTCCCCGATCGACCCAGAGCACCTCGCCGTCCGCCTCGCTGGTCGTCTCGGTCAGGGACACGACGCCCCCGGCCACCGACTCGACGGTGTGCGACACCCGGAGCCTGCGCCCCGACCCGTCCACCACCTCGGTGGCGTTGCCGGGGTTCCACCCCTCCCAGGCCCTCGCCTGCGGATGGCGCGTCTCGAACACGAACCGCCCGCCCTCCCGCAAGGCCGCCCGGATCGCGACCAGGGACGAGCGCATCTCCTCATCGGTCACGAAGCACTGGAAGGCGTTGCTGGCCATGGTCGCCAGCTCGAACTCCCGGTCCCAGGCCGCGTCCGCCGCGACCCCTTCGACCCATTCGACGTCGGTCCGCCGCCGGGCCCGCTCCAGCGCCGCCCGGTCCGGGTCCAGCCCCACCAGCCGCCCGGCGTGACCCATCTCCCGGGCCTGGTGCAGCATGCTCCCGGTGCCGCATCCCACATCCAGTACGGCCTGCGCGGACATCACCAGGTCGTTGAAGAAGGCGGAGTCCGGCCGTTCGGCGTTCCACGGATTGAGCACGTCATACAGCGCCGCGACATCGGCATCGGTAAACACCCGCAGCATTATTCAGGCGGCCCCTGTCCGGCCCAACCGATTTACCGCCCAACCGATTCACGGAACGGAGCGCTCCACGTCGCCCGTGTCCGTTCCCTGATCGCCTCAGCCGCTCCGGCCGTCCAGTGGCCCCCCGGGGCGGACGATGCCCGACTCGTACGCGTACCGGACGGCCTGAGCACGGTCGCGCAGGACGAGTTTGGCCAGCAGGCGGTTGATGTGGGTGCTCACGGTCGCCTCGGTGATGAACAGCGTGCCGGCGATCTCAGCGTTGGACAGTCCTTGCGCCACCAGCCGCAGCACCTGCTCCTCCCGGGCGGTGAGCCCGGTGGCCCGCGGCGCCGGCGGCGCCGTACGGCGGTAGGCGTCGACGACCCGCCCGGTCACGGCGGGGTCGAGCAGGACGTCCCCCCGTGCGGCGCTGCGGACCGCCGCGAACAGGTGTTCGGGCGGGGACGCCTTGAGCAGGAAGCCGCTGACCCCGGCGTGCAGGGAGCTGTCGAGGTTCTCGTCGGTGTCGTACGTCGTCAGCATGATCACCCGCGGCGGGTGCGGCATGGCGAGGATCCGGCGGGCCGCCTCCAGCCCGTTCATCCGGGGCATCTCGATGTCGAGCAGCACGACGTCGGGACGCAGGCTCCGGACACGCTCCACCGCGTGTTCCCCGTCGGACGCCTCGCCGAGCACGGTCAGGTCCGGCTGGGAGTCGATCACCAGCCTCAGCCCGGCTCTGATCATCGCCTGGTCGTCGGCGATCAGGATGCCGATCCCGCCCGCCCCGGCGGCCCCGGCACCGGAGGTCCCGGTGTCCGCCGGAGCCGGCGGGTGAGAAGGGGACACGGAGCGCTCCGGGCCGCCTGCGGCGTCCACGGCGTTCACAGGGGGAGCACCGCCCGCACGCCGAAGCCCCCGGAGGCGAGCGGGGCGGCGGTGAACGTGCCCTGGAACAGCGCGACCCGCTCCCGCATGCCGATCAGGCCGTGCCCGCCCTTCCCGGGCGTCCCCGCCTGCGCACGCGTCTCCCGCGGACCCCGGTCGAGAATCTCCAGCCGGAGCTGCCCCGGGTCATAGGCGACGCTCACCGTCACCTGTGTGGGGCCGGCGTGCTTGAGCGTGTTGGTCAGCGCCTCCTGGACGATCCGGTACGCCGACAGGTCGAGCCCGGCGGGCAGCGGCACCGAATCGCCCCGCGTGTCGAGCGTCACGTCGAGCCCCGCCGACCGCACCTGCTCCAGCAGCTCGTCCAGCCGGTGGAGACCGACCTGCCGCGACGGCTCGTCGGCCTGCGGCCCGCGGAGCAGGCCGAGCATGCGATGCAGTTCCTCCAGAGCCCCCCGGCCGGTCTCCTCCACCGCGGCGAGTATCCGCCTGTCCCGTTCCCGGTCCTCGGGCAGCGTCAGCCGTACGCCTGCGGTCTGCAGGGTCATCACGCTGACGCTGTGGGCGACGATGTCGTGCAGTTCGCGGGCGATGCGGGCACGCTCATGCGACACGGCCTCGCGGGCCAGCAGTTCCCCCCGTTCGGCCGCCTGCACGGCGAGCACCCGGTGACGGCGTACGGCCAGGCCCGCCCCCGCCGCGATCGCGCACATCACCAGGGCCACGGCGACGCCACCCCATCCGGCCGGAGGCGACGCGGTGAGGATCATGAAGGTCACGCACACCCCGGTCGCGACCAGTCCGGCGGCAGCCTTCGCGCTGCGCGGACCGACCTCCGACAGGAGCGTGAACAGCAGCACGAGCTGGGTGTAGAACTGCCAGGCCGCGCCGTTCTCCCACGACAGGGCGAGCATCGCCACGTTGGCGGCCGAATAGACGGCCAGGATCGTGAAGGGGGCGCGGCGCTGGAACAGCACCCCGACGGCGGCGACGACCCCGGCGGCGATCCACAGGGAGAAGTGCTCCCTGGAGGGGGTCATCGGGCGTCCGCTGGCCTCCTCCGCGACCGCGAACAGGGCCACGACCGCCGCGACGAGCCAGTCGACGGGCGTGGGGGGACGACGGTAGCGCACCCTCCGAGGGTAACCGTGGCCATGACGTGCGCCATTCCGCCGTCCCTCTCCTGAACGCGTCCCCCGGCCCCGGCATCGGTTACGACAGCGCGGGCGGAATCAGTCCGCAGGGGGACGACACATCAAAGACCGCTTTGACGACGGAACGGAGGACCGGTCCATACGGTCCACCGCATGCTTTCCAATGCCGGCTCCTTCCGCCGCGTCGCCGCGGGCACGAGCCTCATCCTCGCCCCGCTCTGCCTGCTCCTCGGTATGGTCACCGACCCTTCCAAGCCCGGGGTCGACGACCCCCTGGCGTACGCGCACAACCCGGGTGCCGTGGGTGTCAGCGCGACGCTCCTCCACTACGCCTGGGTGCTGTTCGTACCCGGTGTGATCGGCCTGGTTCACCTCGTACGGGGCAAGGGCGCGGTGCTGGCCAACATCGCGGGCGTGGTCGCGGTCATCGGCCTCATCAACTTCTCGTCCCTGATGATCTCGGACTTCTTCGACATCGTCCTCTTCCAGGCCCTGCCGGTGGCACAGGCCGAGAAGCTCATGCAGGACGCGGCACAGCCCGCGATGATCGCCGCCTGGCAGATGCCCGGACTGATCGGCTCCTTCCTGGGGCTGGTCCTCATCGCGGTCGCGTACGCCCGCTCCGGCCGGGCGGGATGGTGGTTCCCGGCGAGTGTGCTCGTGGGCCTCGTCGTCTGGGTCTTCGGCGCGAGCGCGTGGAACCTCGTCCTGGGCCTCGGCGGCCCGGTCATCCTGATGGCCGCCTTCGGCGCCGTCGGCGTCGCGATCATCCGCATGCCCGACACGGAGTGGTCCCCGCGGACGCGTGACCCACGTCGCGGCCGGACCCCTGCGTCCCCCTCGCCCCGGACCGGCGGGTCACAGCACGGCCGAGACGGGGTGCGACGTCAGCCGGGAGTCGAAGGCCCTGAGGCCGAAAAGTCCCCCTGGCGGATGACCCGGAATCAAAGACCGCTTTGACGCCCGGACAGGGGAGCGGCTTCTACCGTTCGGTCCATGACCTTCCATATGAACACGCTCCGCCGCGCAGCCGTGGGCGTCACCCTTACCCTCGCCACCCTCGCCGCCGCCCTCGCCGTCCCCGCCACGGCGCAGGCGGCCACCTACGGTCCCTACTGGGACCTGCGCCAGTGCTCGATGGCGGCGTCAGCGTACGGCGGCGCCCAGAGCGGCGCCTACTGCTTCCTGCGGAACGGCCGCTGGTACCTGCACACCCCGTAGTAGCCGATGCGCACGAGGAGGCCCCGGAGCCCGAGAACGCTCCGGGGCCCCTGGCCGCGTCCGGTGCGGCCGGTCGGGTCGCCCCGGACTGAGACGTCCGGCCACATCCCCGCGGCGCTCGGGCCCAGGCGTCGGCTGGACTCGATCCCGCGGCGAGCGATGCGCGGGATGATGAGATCCAGATCGGCCGGCCGTCCGGGACGGTGCTGACCTGCGCGTTGCCGCCATGGATGTGGCGCGGGCTCATGAGTTCACGCGTTGAGGGTCAAGGAGAGTTGCTCGCTGCGGGTGCGCAGGAATCCGGTCATCGCGTCGACGCCAAGACCGATGGCGCTCTCGTCCACCACGAAGTCGGCGGCGTGCGGAACCCCCTGCTCGCCCACTCCGAAGAAGAACATCGCTCCCGGCGCCCGTTCCAGGAACAGCCCGAAATCCTCCCCGCTGAAGGGATAGGACGCGTGGAACACAGTGGCGTTCAGGTGGCGCGCGCCGGCCAGCGCGTGTTCCGGTGAGTTGACCAGGGTCGGGTGGCGTCCGAGGAACCGTATGCGTGGCCCGGCCTGCGAGCGGAGCAGCGTCCGGATCTCCTCGTAACGGCTGTCGGGCCAGGCCCGCACCCAGCCCTGCACGGCGTCCTCCTCGCGGTGGACCTGGGCGTGGACGAAGCTCGTCAGCGGGCCGTCGGGGGTCTGCAGGTCCCCCGCCAGTCGGGTGAGGTCGTCGGGGCCGGCCGGCGGGGTCACCGTCGACAGGCCCTCGATCAGACTCTCGAACCGCCGCGCCTCCTCGGGCGACAGGCCCTCGATCCGGAAGATGTCCTGACCCGGATACCCGAACCCGGGCGCTACCCCGAACCTCCCGACGGGCAACGGCCAGGAGTGCAGCGCGTAGACCTCCCGCGGCGGGACCGGGTCCAGGGCACCGTCGCCGATCATGGCACGGGCGCCCTCGCAGGTCTCCTCGGCGGGCTGGAAGAAGAAGACCGCCCGGCCTGAGGTCTGCTCGCGCGCCAGGGCCCGCGCGACGCCCACCCCGATCGCGGTGTGCACGTCGTGCCCGCACAGGTGGGCCGCCCCACCCGGCACGGCGACCGCGTCCAGGTCGGCCCGGTAGCCGATCGCGGGCCCGTCCCCGGCGTCCAGGATCGCCACCACGCCGTGCCCGCCCACGTCCGTCCGGACATCCAGGCCCGCTCCGCGCAGGGCATCGGCGACCAGGGCCGCGGTACGTCGCTCCGCGCCGGCCAGCTCGGGGTGCCGGTGGATCTCGCGCCGTAATTCGATCAGTTCGGCATGCCTCATGGCGGGATGTTGTCACAGGGAATCCGCCGGCCCCTCCGGCATGCCCTCACTCACCAGCCCACCTCCGGCGAGGGGGTCACACGAGCGGTGAGCCGGACGCGACGACCAAGTCGCACCGGGGCGGGACGGAGGAGGCGGGGACGGTTCCGCTCTGCGCGAAGCAGGCAGAACTCGGACGCGCCGTCTATCTATGGTGAGGCATGGCCTCCTCTGTCCCGCCGCTACGTCTGGCGATCGATCGGACCGCCCCTAAGCCGTCTCCGGCTCGCGAGCCGCTGTGGCGGCACGCGCTCGGTGAGTGTCTCAGAGATCTCCGTCACGAGCGGGGCGAGAAGTTGAGCGAGACGGCGCGTCGCGCCGGCGTCTCGCCGCAGTATCTCTCCGAGATGGAACGAGGCGTCAAGGAGCCGTCGAGCGAAATGATCGCTGCGGTCGCCGGCGCGCTGGATGTCACCCTGATCGATCTGACCCTTGCCGTTGCCGAGAGCTTGCGGTCCGCTCAGAGCAGCACGTCGAGAGGTGCCACCTGCTCGGCGTACGCTCTGGCCGCGTAGCGCGGCCTGCCGGGATCGTCCACGGGCCTATGAGTGCTCCTCGATGATCTGATCGAGGAGCCCGTACTCCAAGGCCGCGGCCGCGGTGAACACGCGATCGTGATCGGTGTCGGCGCGTAGGGTCTCGATGGTCTGGCCCGTGTGCTTTGACAGGATGCGCTCGATGTCCGCCCGGACACGCACGACCTCGTCGGCCTGCAGGATGAGATCGGGGATCGTCCCGCGCCCCTGAGCGGCCGGTTGGTGCAGGATCACCCGTGCGTGCGGGAGAGCGGACCGTTTTCCTTCGGCACCCGCGGCGAGAAGGACGGCACCCACCGCGATGGCCTGTCCAACACAGGTTGTCGCGACCCGCGGGCGGATGTAGCGCATGGTGTCGTATATCGCGAGCATTGCGCTCGGGTCCCCGCCTTCACAGTTGATATAGAACTGTATTTCGGCATCGGGGTTGTCTGACTCCAGAAAAATAAGCTGCGCGACGAGCGCGTTCGCGACGCCCGCATCGATCGCGGTTCCCAGATAGACGATCCGCTCGGTGAGCAGGTGCGAGTAGACATCCATGATCCGCTCGCCACGAGGATTCCGGGCGATGACGTTGGGGATCGTGTACGTGGTCACTGGCCCACTCCTTCGGTGACGCCGAATCCGAGCCGCGGGCGATTGTGCGGCGCGATTTCGTCGAAGCTCTGGACGATTGCGTCTATGAAGCCGTAGTCCAGTGCCTCCTGCGCCGTGAACCAGCGATCATGCAGAGAATCCTCGAATATGCGCTCCACGGACTGGCCCGTGTCCTCGGCGATAAGACCGAGCACCGTGTCGCGAGTATGCCGAAGGTCGCCGGCCTGCAGCTCGATGTCGACCGCGGTGCCGCCGATCCCGGCCGAGCCTTGGTGCATCAGGACACGTGCGTGCGGCAGGGCGCGGCGCTTCCCTCGGGCACCCGATGACAGCAAGAATTGTCCGGCGCTGTAGGCGATGCCCAGCACGAGGGTCGACACGTCACAGGGGACGAGTCGAATGACGTCACGGATCGCGAGCATCGATGGGACCGAGCCGCCCGGGGAGTGAATCCACAATGCGATATCGGTCGACGCGTCCTGCGTGGCGAGCGCTATCAATTGCGTGGCGAGCAACGTCCCGTTGTCATCATCGAGAGGGCCGTCGAGAACGAGAACACGCTGATCGTAAAGCTGACGTCTTACCTGCGCGCTGAACAGTGGAAGTTTCGATTCTTCACCCATGCGTCCATCATGTGAGGCGACCTGGATCGGCGTCGACCCGATCCGCCTGGGGCAGATCTGCTCTGAGCAGCGAGAAATCGGTTTCCGGCCCGGTCCGTAGCGTCGCGGCCGGGAATCGACCGGGGCGGGCGCGCCCTCCCGCTGCCCGCACCGGGGCCCAAGATCCGACCGTGTACCAAGACGCGCGTGGCCGCCCAGCGGGAGAACTTCATGTCCGTCCACACCTGTGGACGGCCGCACCGCGGACGTGCTCGTGGTCGACGACGCATGGGTGCTGCGCCGCTGTCGGGACGGCGGTGACGCGTCCGCCGAGGCGGCCGTGATGTCCCACCTTTCCAGCCGGGGTTTATCCGGCTCCAGCCGGGGTTATCCGGCGCCGCGGGTCTCGACCGATCCAAAAGGGCTCGGGTGATAGGGGCCGTCAAGGACTCGGGCTGAGATCTTCGCCCCCCCCAAGGACTCTCCTGCATCGGGAGAGTCCTTGCTCATGTCCCGGCTCCTCTACTACTCCCCGGGCCATGCGGCGAGGATCTCGATGCCGATCACCTTGCCATCCTCGTCCAGATCGAAGTTCACCATCGCGTCGTCCGCCGTGACCGTCCGCACCGCGCCGCCTGGAGGGATCGGGCCGCGCAGGTAGACATAGGTGCCCTCGGCTTCCGGATCATAGGTCCACGTGCCTGGGTGCTCCTCCAGAGCCACCGAGCCTCCCGCTGTTGGCAAAGGTGTTGGCAAGATCGGGAAATCATACGGGCAAAGAGAAGGCCCCTGACGGCGTAATACCTGTTCAGGGGCCTTCTTCACTGCGAGCCGACGAGGGGAATCGAACCCCTGACCTTCTGTTTACAAGACAGATGCTCTGCCGATTGAGCTACGTCGGCATGGTCGCCTGATGAGTGTAGTCGGCTTATGCCCCGGACGTCACCGAGCTGAGCGGAGGAGTCGGAAAGAACGGGCGAGTTCCGCGGATCCGCAGTGACGGGGATCCGCGGGACAGGGCCCTAGCGGCGGCGGTGGCGGGCCACTTCGTAGAGGGCGACACCGGCGGCGACGCCCGCGTTCAGGGACTCGGCCGCGGCGTTCATGGGGATGCGGACGACCAGGTCGCAGGACTCGCGGACCAGGCGGGACAGGCCCTTGCCCTCCGACCCCACGACGACGACCAGCGGGCCGTCGAGGAGGTTGGCGTCGCCGATGTCGACCGTGCCCTCGCCGTCGAGGCCGATCACGAACAGGCCGGCCTCGCGGTATTCGCGCAGGGTCGCGGTCAGGTTGGCCGCGCGGGCGACCGCCATGTTGGCCAGCGTGCCCGCGGAGGTCTTCCAGGCGCCGCCCGTCACCCCGGCCGAACGGCGGGAGGGGACGACCAGCCCGTGGGCGCCGAAGGCGGTGGCGGAGCGGGCGATGGCGCCGAGGTTGCGCGGATCGGTGACGCCGTCGAGGGCCACGATCAGCGGCACCTCGGCGGCGTCCTGGGCGATGCCGACCAGGTCCTCGGGGTGGGCGTATTCGTAGGGGGGGATCTGCAGGGCCAGCCCCTGGTGGATCGCGCCCTCGGTCAGACGGTCGAGCTTCTCCCTGCCGACCTCCAGCATCGCGATGCCGCGGTCGGCGGCGATCCGGACGGACTCCTTGACCCGGTCGTCGTTGTCGATGCGCAGGGCGACGTAGAGCGTGCTCGCCGGCACCCCGGCCCGCAGCGCCTCGACGACGGGGTTGCGGCCCCCGATGTATTCGGGGGCGTCCTCGCTCCGCTTGCTGCGGACCGGGGTGCGCGGGGAGGAGGGCCGGCCGCCCCGCTCCTCGCGCTCGATCCGCTCGGCGCGCGCCTTGTCCTTGTGCCAGTGCCGCATGTGCGCCGGCGGGGTCGCCCCCTTGCCTTCCAGGCCACGGCGGACGTTGCCGCCCGTGCCCTTGGTCGGACTCTTCTTCTTCGCGGGTCGCCCGGACCCTCTACCCCCACCAGCCATGCTGTCTAGGGTACGGCCTGCTTTTACCGCGAAAGCTCCCAGCGAGGACCCTGGGGGGTGTCCTCCACGAGGATCCCGGCTCCGGCGAGCCGGTCGCGGATGCCGTCGGCCGCGGCGAAGTCCTTGCGGCTGCGGGCCGCCTGACGCTGCTCCAGGGCCACGCTGACCAGCGCGTCCACCGTCGAGCGCAGGCCCGCGTCCCCGCCCGAGGAGCGCCACTGCTCCGAGCGCGGGTCCAGCCCGAGCACGTCGAGCATGTTCTGCGTCTCGGCCAGCAACCTGGCGACCTGTTCCTTGTTGCCCTGCGCCAGCGCGACGTTGCCCTCGCGGACCACCTCGTGCACCACGGCGAGCGCCTGCGGGGTGCCCAGGTCGTCGTCGAGCGCGTCCACGAACGCCTGGGGCAGCGGCGCGTGCGCGTCGACGTCGTGGATGACCTCGGCCGCGCGGGTGACGAAGCCCTCGATGCGCTGGTAGGCCGCGGCGGCCTCGGCCAGCGCCTCCTCGGAGTAGTCGATGGACGAGCGGTAATGAGGGGCCGCGAGATAGTAGCGGAGCTCGACCGGGCGGACCTTCTTGGTCACCTCGGGGATCAGCAGGGAGTTGCCGAGCGACTTGCTCATCTTCTCCGCGCCGATCTTGAGCATGCCGTTGTGCATCCAGTAGCGCGCGAAGCCGTCACCGGCGGCCTGCGACTGGGTCAGCTCGTTCTCGTGGTGCGGGAAGATCAGGTCGACGCCACCGCCGTGGATGTCGAAGGTCCCCCCGAGGTATTTCGTCGCCATGGCGGAGCATTCGAGGTGCCAGCCGGGACGGCCACGGCCCCACGGGGTCGGCCAGGTCGGCTCGCCGGGCTTCTCGCCCTTCCACAGCGCGAAGTCACGCGGGTCCCGCTTGCACGTGTCGGTGTCGGTGTCACCGGCGGCCCGCAGGTTCTCGAGCCGCTGGTTGGACAGCGAGCCGTAGCGGTCGGCGTAGGACATCACGTCGAAGTAGACGTCGCCCCCGGCGGCGTAGGCGTGGCCGGCGGCGATCAGCCGCTCCATCAGCTCGATCATCTCGGGCACGTGGCCGGTGGCCCTCGGCTCGACGGTCGGCGGCAGGCAGCCGAGCACCTCGTAGGCCCAGGTGAAGGCGCGCTGGTTGCGCTCGGCGACGACGAACCAGGGCACGCCCTCGTCCGCCGCGACCCTGATGATCTTGTCGTCGATGTCGGTGACGTTCCGGCAGAAGGTCACCTCGTAGCCCGAACGGGTCATCCAGCGGCGCAGCACGTCGAAGTTGACGCCGGAGCGGATGTGCCCGATATGCGGGGGAGCCTGCACGGTCGCGCCACACAGGTAGATCGACGCCCGGCCGGGCTCGACCGGGACGAATTCGCGGACCGTACGTACGCTGGTGTCGTATAGGTGCAGGCTCACGAAGGAAAGGCTAACGCCTTACCTGGCCTCATAAGCCGGGTTACGAGACGTTGAAGTTGCCCAGGGGTGTCTTTTGTAGTCATTAACGGCGAATGCCACCCGGCCTCTTGACGGAACAGGCCCCGGCGCCTCGACGGCTCACCCTTGGTCTCTTGACGGATCGGCCGCGCCCGGGGCCCTGTGTCGGATCATCCTCGCAGGTAGACCCGCTCGGGTATGACGCGCACGATCAGCCGCTCGACTCCCGGGTGCGCCTCCGCCCAGGACTTGCCGGTGTATTTGTGCGACAGCTCGTCGATGAGCCCGCCGGTGGGGTCCTCGGTCACGGTGACCTTGCCGCGCACCTCCGCGTAACGGTAGGGGTTGGCGTGGTCGACGACCACGATCGTGGTCCGCGGGTCACGCGCGAAATTGCGGTCCTTGCGCCGCCCCCTGACCGTGGAGAACACGATGTCGTCGCCGTCGGTCTTCACCCAGACCACGCTGGCCTGCGGGCTGCCGTCGGCGTTCAGGCTCGTCACGGTGGCGAAGTTCGCCCCGTCGAAAAGCGTGCGCACATCAGCGGACAGTTCTGGCATGTCTCTCCCCAATCCCAACTTGGCTCCATCGATCATGCCAGGTGCCGATTCTGTAGGCTCGAAGCGCCATGGACGTCAAACCCCCCGCGGCGGCAGGCTCGGTCTCCCGCCCGTCCCCCGCCCCGTCCCAGCCCGCCGAGCCGAGCCGGGCCGCCGTGGCCCTGCGCCGCGCCGGGATCGCCGTCGCCGGAGTCGGCGTGGCCGGGCTCACCGCCGCCGCGTGCGTGCTCTCCTTCCAGGACCTGCGCGCCCTCGCCCTCGCCGGCGAGGCCGACCCGCGCTTCGACTACCTCTATCCGGCGGCCTTCGACGCGCTGCTCGCCATCGCGATGATCGGTGTGCTGCTGCTGCGGGGCGGGCGGTGGCTGGTCCGCCTGCAGGCAGGAGTGGTCCTGACACTGCTGTTCGCCGCCGCGGCCGCCGCCGAGGTGACCACGGCCGTACGGGCCACGGTGGACGCCCGGCAGGCGGCCGTGGTGGTGGCCGTCGCCCCATGGGTGATGCTGCTCCTCGCCCTGTGGCTCTGGCTCCTGCTGATCAAGCACGCCGCCGCCCGGCGGACCGCCGCCGACGCGGCGTCGGCGGGCCACGGCCGTGACATCGTGCCGTTCCCGGAGGCGGACCTGCCGACCGCGGAATACCCGGCCCAGCCGGACCGGTCCGCCCGGACGCGGCCCGCACCGCCGGCCCGGCCGGACCAGTCCGCCCAACCCGCCCAGCCGGCCCGGCCGGTCCAGCCCGGTCAGCATCCCTCGGTCGAGGTCGCGCTCGACCCGCAGGCCGCCCCTCCGCTGGAGTCCGTCCCGCACCACGACCTCCCGCCCACCGAGCCGGTGGTCGGCCCCACCCCCGCGCCGGAGACCCCCGAGGTCGACGAGCTTCCGGAGGCCCCCGGCACCCCCGCCCCGGCTCCCGGACCCGCCAAGCCCATGCGCTGGGGCGATCTGGTCCGGCCCCGTCAGGGAGATCTGCTCGTCCACCCGCCCCGCCCCGCCGTACCGGAGCAGCCCGAGCCCGAGAGCCGGGTCAGCGAGCGGGTGGAGACCTGGGACGCGGGCGCGGAGCCCGCGGGGGAGCCGGAGGCCGAGGTCGGCGACCTCGACGCCGACACCCAGCCGATCCGCGCGATACCCGGGGAGCCGTCCCCTTCCCGGTCCTCCGCCCAGTCCTCTGACTCGGCCCCGGACCCGGATCCCGCGCACGGCGCCGAGGCCGCCGACCATGAGGAGCGCGCCGCGGCGGCGGCCGACGTGCCCGGTCCACACGACGAGGACGGCGCGGAGACGGCGGCCGGGCACGGGACAGACGAGAAGGACGAGAAAGGTGGGAAGGGCGGGGAGGCGGCCGCGCCGCCCTCCGGGCGGATGCGCAGCACGCCCACGCCACCGGAGGAGTGAAAACCTGCCCCGACCGTGCTCCACGCCCACGCCATCGGAGGAATGAGGGCCTGCCCCCGGCCCGCACCACCCCCTGACCCGGACCGGGGACCAGGCGGGCACAAGGGCGTCTCGGAGTGCCCGTGGACCGGTACGACGGTGGTCTCGGGATGCCCGCCGGCCCTACGGCAGGGCGTCCAGCATGGTGCCCGCCGGCCAGTACGGCAGGGCGGCTCGGGATCCCCGCCGGCCGTACGGCAGGGCGTCGGCATGGTGCCCCTGGGCCCGTACGGCAGGGCGTCAGCGTGGGTGGTGCCGGGGATGCCGGCCGTGCGGCTCTGGGGTCAGTTCCGGGGCCTTGGAGGAGCTGACCCCAGAGCCGCACGGCCGGAGACGGTCCGGACGGGACACCACCCGGGGACACCGCCCGGGGCCCCCCGCCACCCTGCCTGGAGACCGGATCAGTAAGCCGGGCGGCCGTGGGGCCGGGCATCATCGTCGCGGGCGGAGCCGGCCGGCCGTGTCCCGGCCGGCGTTCTCCGCCCGGTGCTGGACCGGCCCGCAGCTATTCGCTCACACATCGGTGAGCGGCGCCCCGCTGCGGACCGGCGATCTGCTCACCTCCGGGCCCGTGCCGGGATCGGCCGGCAGCCGGACCGGCGTGTCTCCCGGGCCGATCTGGAACGGCCGGGACCCGCTCGGCACGTCTGACGGGACCGAGCGGGCCTTGCTGGAGGACGGGGACGTCGTGGGCGTCACCGCGTCCGCCTCCGGACCGGAGGGCGTTCAGTTGGGGCCTCGGCGAGGTCGTCGGGGTGGCCCACCCCGCTGTCTAGACCCTGGACCGCTTCAGCCCGGCGACCAGGCCGACGCCGACGATCGCCAGGACGACCTGCATGACGAGCTCGATCCAGTCGATGCCGTTGGTGGTCGCGACACCGAGAACCTGGGCGATCGCGGTGCCGATGAGAGCGGCGACGATGCCGACGACGATGGTCAGGATCCATCCGATCGCCTGCCTACCGGGAAGCAGGAGACGACCGATTGCGCCGATGACGGCGCCGATGACGATGGCCCCGAGGATGGACTCGATAGTCATGTCAACCTCCCAGTGAAGTGAGGTGAGCCCTTCACTCTCACAAGGAGGTGGCTACCCCCTAGGTCAGGGATATTCCTGGAGACGGCAAAATTTCGGCTCAGCGCGCCTTGCCGGCGCGCATCTGGACGACGAGCAGCACCCCGAGCACCGCCAGCGCGAGCTGGATGATGTGCTCCCACCAGTCGATCCCCCGTGTATTGGCGATGCCGAGCAGGGCGGCGATGAGCGTGCCGACGAGCGCGGCGACGATTCCGACGACGAGCGTCACCCCGATCGAGAGGTTCTGCCGCCCCGGAATGATAAGACGTGCCAGAGCTCCGACGATGGCCCCGATGACGATCGCGGAAATAATCGATCCAATCATGCCTTGCTCCCCCGGTGACGAGACATGGTCAATAGGGAGCTACCCAGGGCATTCACAGATCATTCGATAAAAAAGGGGTGGCCCGTACCGCGCCAGTAAACGGGCCACCACCTGAATGTGCCGACGAGCATTACACGCCGCCCGCCGGAACGCTTTCGCGTTCCGTATTAGATGACGCCTGAACCCGGCAGCAGGTTCACCACAATCGCGGTCGCCATGGCCGCCACGCCCTCGCCGCGCCCGGTGAGCCCCAGGCCGTCGGTCGTGGTGGCGCTGACGCTCACCGGGGCGCCCACGGCCGCGCTGAGGGCCTTCTCGGCCTCCGTACGGCGGGGTGCCAGCTTCGGCCGGTTCCCGATCACCTGGACGGCCACGTTGCCGATCTCGAAACCGGCGGCACGGACCTTCCGGGCGGTCTCCTCCAGCAGGACGGCGCCGGAGGCCCCTGCCCATCGGGGGTCGGAGGTGCCGAACAGACCGCCGAGATCGCCAAGACCCGCCGCCGACAGCAGCGCGTCACAGGCGGCGTGGGCGGCGGCGTCGCCGTCGGAGTGACCGGAGAGACCCGTCTCGCCCGGCCAGTACAGGCCCGCGAGATGCAACTCGCGGCCGGATGCGAACGGGTGGACGTCGACTCCGACGCCCACCCGTGGAAATGTCGTGTTCAGGAGTTGAGAACCTCGTCGAGCAGGGCTTCGGCCTTGTCCTCGTTGGTCTTCTCGGCGAGCGCGAGCTCGCTGACCAGGATCTGCCGGGCCTTGGCCAGCATCCGCTTCTCTCCTGCGGAGAGCCCGCGTTCCTTGTCTCGTCGCCACAGGTCGCGAACGACCTCGGCCACCTTGTTGACGTCACCGGACGCCAGCTTCTCCAGGTTGGCCTTGTAGCGGCGGGACCAGTTCGTGGGCTCTTCGGTGTGAGGCATGCGAAGCACGTCGAAAACGCGCTCAAGGCCTTCTTGGCCGACGACATCGCGAACACCCACGAGTTCGGCGTTGTCAGCCGGCACCTGGACGGTAAGGTCGCCCTTGTCGACCTTGAGAACCAGGTAGGTCCTTTCCTCACCCTTGATGGTCCGGGTCGTGATTGCCTCGATCCGAGCAGCCCCGTGGTGGGGGTAGACGACAGTGTCGCCGACCTGGAAAGTCATGTGACAAGTACCCCTTCCGCTGTACTCAAGAGTACCACGTATCCACAGCCTCCCGGAACAGTGAAATCACCATAACTGCAGGTCAAAGCGGCATTTTAAGGCTTGACAAGCGCCCGCCTGTATGAATCAAGGGTGAGAAAAGCGCCTATGACCTGCGCTCCCCGCCTCCCGACGATCAGGTGGGCCGCCGGAAAACCCGGCAAAGACCACGGATAGGGTTGGCTCTGCCCTACCTCTTGTGTGACAAGGAGAACTCGCACCGTGACCCGCAACAGCCGTCACTGGGCGATCGCCGCCGCCGCGTTCCTCGCAGCCGCCCCGGTCCTGGCCGGCTGTGGTGCCGGATTCGACGCGATTACCAACAAGCCCTACTCCCCGACCGAGGCGCTCACCGTCAAGGTCCAGGGGATCGACATCTCCCAGGCCTTCTTCCTGGGCCCCGACTCCGGCGCGACGCTGCCGGCCGGCGGCACGACGCCGCTCTACCTGTCGGTGGTGAACACCAACAAGGGCCCCGACAGGCTCCTCGGCATCGGCGTCGACCCCGCCCTCGGCACCGCCAAGGTCACCGCAGCGGTCGACCTCCCCGCCGAACAGCGCGTGAGCGTGGGCAAGCCCACGCCCGCGATCACGATCGAGGGGCTCAAGAAGCCGCTCCGGGGCGGCGAGAGCATCCCGGTGCAGCTGCAGTTCGCCAACGCGGGCCTCATCCCCCTCAACATCCCGGTCATCACCCGCAGCCGGGAGTTCGCCCAGCTCCCGCAGGCTCCGGGCGCCACCGCGGCCCCGACGCCGACGCCGACGCCCTCCGCCACCGAGGAGCACGCCGAGGGCGACCACTGAGCAGCCGGACACGCCGGGGGCGACCGCCGAGAGCCCGGCACGCCGGTAGCGACCACTGAGCAGCCCGGCACGCCGGAGGCCGGCCCCGAAAGGGGGCCCGCCCCCACGCGCGCGTGAGGGCCTCGGAAAACGCGTGTGAGGGCCTCAGGCAAGGCGTGAGGCCCTCGGACAGACAAGAGGGGGTGTACGGCCCGCAAGGCCGTACACCCCCTTTTCCGTGTCCAGAGGCCCTCCGTGTCCGGGAGACCCCGAGGGGGCTCCCCGGCCGGGAGACCCGACGGAGGCCCTCAGTCCTCGGCCGGGTCGAACTTGTAGCCCAGCCCGCGGACGGTGAGGATGCAGCGCGGGTTGGAAGGGTCGGACTCGACCTTGGCGCGCAGCCGCTTGACGTGCACATCCAGGGTCTTGGTGTCGCCCACGTAGTCGGCGCCCCAGACCCGGTCGATGAGCTGGCCGCGGGTGAGCACCCGGCCGGCGTTGCGCAGCAGGACCTCCAGCAGCTCGAACTCCTTCAGGGGGAGCTGCACCTGCTGGCCGCGGACCGCGACGATGTGCCGGTCCACGTCCATCCGGACCGGTCCGGCGGCCAGCACGGCCGACTCCACCTCCTCCACGTCGCCCTGACGGCGCAGCACCGCGCGGATGCGGGCCACCAGTTCCCTTGAAGAGAACGGCTTGGTCACGTAGTCGTCGGCGCCGAGCTCCAGCCCGACGACCTTGTCGATCTCGCTGTCCTTCGCGGTGAGCATGATGACGGGGACGTTGGAGCGCTGGCGGAGGGAGCGGCAGACCTCGGTACCGGGCAGGCCGGGCAGCATCAGGTCGAGCAGCACCAGGTCGGCGCCGTTACGGTCGAAGGTGTCCAACGCCTCGGGGCCGGTGGCCGCGACCGCGACCTCGAAGCCCTCCTTGCGCAGCATGTACGACAGGGCGTCGGAGAACGACTCCTCGTCCTCGACAACAAGCACGCGAGTCACTGCGCGGCCTCCAGGGGGATGGTGGTGGTACCGGGTACGGCTACCGCCATGCCGCCGAAGGCGGGCAGGCGGAGAGTGAAGGTGGAGCCCGAGCCTTCCTTGCTCCACACCGTGACCGCGCCGTTGTGGGCAGCGGCGACGTGCTTGACGATGGCCAGGCCGAGACCCGTGCCGCCGGTGGCGCGCGAGCGGGCGGCGTCGACGCGGAAGAAGCGCTCGAAGATCCGCTCCTGCGCGCTCTCGGGGATGCCGATCCCCTGGTCGCTCACGCTGATCTCGACGGATTCGGTGTGGGCGCCCGCCGCGCGCGCGCTGACCACGACCCGGGTGTGCTCGGGGCTGTAGGCGACCGCGTTGTCGATGAGGTTGCGCAGCGCGGTGACCAGGAGCTCGTCGTCACCCCAGACCTGCAGCCCCTCGGCGCCGCCGGCGACGAGTGTGATGTCCTTGGCCGCCGCCGTGGTGTTGCAGCGGTCGATGGCCTCGTGCACGGCCTCGTCGATCGGGACCGGCCCCGGGGTGGGGATGGGCTCGGCCCCCTGGATCCTGGAGAGCGTGATGAGGTCCTGGACCAGGTAGGTGAGGCGGGCGGCCTCGTGCTGCATGCGCCCGGCGAAGCGGGTGACCGCCTCGGGGTCGTCGGCGGCGTCCTGGATGGTCTCGGCCAGCAGCGACAGCGCGCCCACCGGCGTCTTGAGCTCGTGGCTCACGTTGGCGACGAAGTCGCGGCGGACCGCCTCGACGCGCCGGTGCTCGGTCTGGTCCTCGGCGAGCACGAGCACCTGGCCGTGCGACCCCAGCGGGGCGACCCTGACCGCGAAGTTGGTCGACTCCTGGCCGAACTTGTGCCCGGCCACCTCGATCTCGCTCTCGCGGATCTCGCCGTCCCTGCGTACCTGTCTGGCCAGCGCGAGCAGTTCGGCCGCCATCATGTGGTCACCTCTGACCAGGCCGAACGCCCGCGCGGCCGAACTGGCCCGCAGCACCCGGTCCTCCTTGTCGAGCACGACCGCCGAGGACGGCAGCACGGCCAGCACCGAGGCGACACCCTGGGGCAGCGCACCGGGCTCGACGCCGTCCACCGGCGTCATCATCCGTCGCTGTCCCACGTTCTGGCGGACGACCATCACGGCCAACGCTCCCACGACGAAGCCGGCCAGCGCGGCCAGACTCGCCACCAGCTCACTCACGTGGTCCTCCTGTCGGCTTCACGCCCTTGATGGTAGGCGCGGGTTCAACCGTTCAGGCAGCTCACGAGGGCGTGACCGTCGCCTTTCCCACAAAGTTCACTTTACGGTCGAGGTTCGTTCACTGTCGCGCGCGTACGTTGAGGCTCATGCGCGACGTCTACCACGAAGAACTCGATGCCCTCACAGACCGGCTGGTCGAGATGACCCGTCTGGTGAGGTCGGCGATCTCCCGGGCCACCACCGCCCTGCTCGACTCCGACCTCCAGCTCGCGGAGAGCGTCATCTCCCATGACGAGGAGGTCGACCGGATCTTCGCGGAGATCGAGGCGTCGATCTTCGATCTGATGGCCCGGCAGCAGCCGGTGGCCGTGGACCTCCGGATGATCATCGTGGCCCTGCGGATGGGCACCGACCTGGAGCGGATGGGCGACCTGGCCGAGCATGTCGCCAAGGTCGCCCGGCTGCGCCACCCGGACTCGGCGATCCCCCCGGAGATCCGCTCCACCATCCTGGAGATGGGCCAGATCGCCGAACGCCTGATCACCAAGACGGGCAGCTGCATCGCCTCGCGCGACGTGGAGTCGGCCCTGGAGCTCGAGGCCGACGACGACGCGATGGACAAGCTGCACCGCAGGCTGTTCAAGATCCTGATGGACGAGGACTGGAAGTACGGCGTCGAGCCGGCCATCGACGTGACGCTGATCGGCCGTTACTACGAGCGCTACGCCGACCACGCGGTCCGCGTCGCCCAGGACGTGGTCTACCTGGTGACCGGCTCCCGGACGCAGGACCTCGACACTCTGTGAGCCCCCTGGGGCCGCCTCCCGGAGCCGCGGGGGCCCGCTGAGACCCGGCGGGAGATCCAGCGGGAGACCTCCGGGAGGCCCGGAAAGCCCCGGCCGCTCAGAAACCCGACCATCACGAGAAACCACCCCAAGAACCCCCGAGAACCCCGAGAACTTCTGAGAAGCCCCGAGAAGAGGAGAAGGGCCCGCCGACCGGCGGGCCCTTCTCCGTCTCTGTCGCGTCGCTGTCTCTGTGTCTGGCGCGTCTCTGTGTCTCTGTCGCGTCCCTGTCGCCCGCTCCGCGCGGGCCCGCCCGCCGTACGGCCTAGGCCCCTACTTGCCCTGGTTGGCCACGGCCTCGATGGCGGCCGCGGCGGCCTCGGGGTCGAGATACAGGCCGCCCTTGGCGACCGGCCGGAAGTCGTCGTCCAGCTCGTAGCGGAGCGGGATGCCGGTGGGGATGTTGAGAGCGGCGATCTCGTCGTCGCCGATCCCGTCGAGGTGCTTGACCAGCGCCCGCAGGGAGTTGCCGTGCGCGACGACCAGGACGGTCCGGCCCGCCGACAGGTCCGGCACGATCTGGTCGTACCAGTAGGGGAGCATGCGCTCGACGACGTCCTTGAGGCACTCGGTCCTCGGCAGCAGCTCGTTCGGGAGCGACGCGTAGCGCGCGTCGCCGAGCTGTGAGAACTCGTCGTCGTCGGCGATCGGAGGCGGCGGGGTGTCGTAGGAGCGGCGCCAGAGCATGAACTGCTCGTCGCCGAACTCGGCGCGGGTCTGCGCCTTGTCCTTGCCCTGCAGCGCGCCGTAGTGGCGCTCGTTGAGCCGCCACGACCGGGTGACCGGCAGCCAGAGCAGGTCGGCGGCGCCGAGCGCGAGGTTGGCGGTCTGGATGGCCCGGGTCAGCACCGAGGTGTGCACCACGTCGGGCCGCACTCCGGCGTCGAGCAGCAGCTGCCCACCGCGCCGCGCCTCCTCCTCGCCCTTGGCCGAGAGCCCCGCGTCCACCCATCCGGTGAACAGACCCTTAGCGTTCCACTCGCTCTCACCATGCCGCAGCAGCACCAAAGTCGCCATACGGACAGCTTAGTGGGCGGCCCGTTCAGCGCTCGGGGTCGGCGAACCGGGCGAACGCCTGGAGGTTGGCGAGCGACTCGCCGCGCTTGGCGCGCCACTCCCACTCCCGCCGGATCGAGGAGGCGAAGCCCAGCTCCAGCGCCCGGTCGAAGCCCTCGTCGGAGTAGGTGAGCACGCAGCCGAGCAGCCGGTCGATCTCCTCCTCCGAGACCGCCGCCAGCGGGACGCGGCCGACCAGGTAGACGTCGCCGACCGGGTCGAGGGCGAAGTGCACGCCGTACGTGGAGCCGTTCTTGGTCAGCAGCCAGCGGTAGAACTCGGCGTGGTTCTCGTCGGGCTGGCGGCAGAAGAACGCCTCCACGTGCAGGGCCCGGCTCCCCAGGATCAGCCACGTCATGGTCGCGAGTTTGTGCTGGCCGGGGAGCTTCACCAGGAAGGATCCCGGCCGGGGCTCCTCGTAGGAGACCTCCGCGCCCTTCAGCGCCGCCTCGATCACATCGCGCATGCGCTCAGCCTACGAGGCTCCCCCGGCCGGCGCGCATCGCCCTCCGCGCGCCGGCCCCGGACGGCGCCCGCTACGAGTTGACCGCGATCGGGGTGTGATAGAGGTTCGCCATCGCCCCCGCGTACACCTCGGCGAGCCGGGCCGCGGTGGCCGACCAGCCGAAGGCCGCGGCCTGGGCCACCGCCCCCGTCGAGAGCGTGTCGCGCCAGGCCGGACGGTGGACGAACCGGCTGAGCACCCGCGCCCAGTCGTCCGGGTCGTGCCCCTCGACGAGCACCCCGGAGACGCCGTCGCGCACGGCGGTGCGCAACCCTCCCACGGAGGCGGCGGCGACCGGCGTGCCGCACGCCTGGGACTCCAGGGCGACCAGGCCGAACGACTCGTTGTGCGAGGGGACCACCGTCACGTCGGCCGCGCGGTACCAGTCGGCCAGCTCCTGCTGGGGCGCCGGCGGGACGATCCTGACCACGTCGGAGATGCCCAGCGAGGCGGCCACGTCGGTGAGGTAGGAGGGCCGGGCCAGGCCGTTGCCGCTGGGGCCGCCGACGCAGACGACGACGAGCCTCGGCCGGAGCGAGGGGTCGTCGATGAGCATCCGGGCCGCGGCGCGCAGCAGCACGTCGGGGGCCTTGAGCGGCTGCACGCGTCCCACGAACAGCAGCACGTGGGCATCCTGCGGCAGGTCGAGCCGGTGACGGGCCGCGCCCTTGGACGCGGGCTGGAAGACGCTGAGGTTCACTCCGGGGTTGACGACCTCGACGCGGCCGGGGACGGCGCCGTACAGGTCGATGAGCTCCTGGGCCTCGGTCGGGGTGTTGGCCACCAGCCGGTCGGCCACCTGGACGACCTGCTCCTCGCCCAGCACGCGGGCGGTCGGCTCGGGCCTGTCGTCCTCGGCGAGCAGGAGGTTCTTCACCTTGGCCATGGTGTGCATGGTGTGCACCAGCGGCACGCCCCAGCGTTCCTTGGCCAGCCAGCCCACCTGGCCGGACAGCCAGTAGTGGGAGTGGATCACGTCGTAGCGGCCCGGGTCGTACGTGGCCTCGGTGCGCAGCACACCCGACAGGAAGCCGCAGAGCTGGCCGGGCAGATCGCCCTTGTCGAGCTCCTCGTACGGCCCGGCGGTCACGTGGCGGACCGACACCCCCGGGGTGATCTCAGCGACCGGCGGAAGGTCACGGGACGTCTGCCGGGTGAAGATCTCGACCTCCACCCCGAGCTGGGCCAGACGTTTGGCCGCCTCCACGATGTAGACGTTCATGCCGCCCGCGTCTCCGGTCCCCGGCTGGTCCAGGGGGGACGTGTGCATGCTGATCGTCGCGACCCGGTTGACCCGCCGTCGCCTCACCGACACCACCTCCGAGGGGGATATAACCACCCAATAGTTCGTCACATTCCCGTCATGTGGACGCGCTGGGATGGACGGCCGGTGGCCCTGGCAGGATTGGGGGCCATGAACAGGACAGCAGTGGTGACGGGCGCCAGCAGCGGGATCGGTGAGGCGACGGCACGCCGTCTGGCCGCGGAGGGGTTCGACGTGGTGGCCGGCGCGCGGCGCCGGGAGCGGCTGGACAAGCTGTCCGCCGAGGTGCCCGGGATCCGCGCGGTGACGCTGGACGTGACCT
This sequence comes from Streptosporangium sp. NPDC003464, assembly GCF_053588315.1. Lineage (NCBI taxonomy): Bacteria > Bacillati > Actinomycetota > Actinomycetes > Streptosporangiales > Streptosporangiaceae > Streptosporangium > Streptosporangium sp. NPDC003464. The sequence goes on from NZ_JBSFPS010000004.1 coordinate 82,416, forward strand.
CGCAGGAGTCGGTCGACGAGCTCGCCGCCTCCCTGGACCGTTGCGACGTGCTGGTCAACAACGCCGGCGGCGCGGTCGGCCTGGAGCCGGTGGCGAGCGGGGACGTGGCCGACTGGCAGATGATGTACGACACCAACGTGCTCGGTTCGCTCCGCGTCACCCAGGCGCTGCTGCCCCGCCTCGTCGAGTCCGGTGACGGCGTGCTGGTGATGCTGACCTCGGTCGCCGGGCTGGTCTCCTACGAGGGTGGCGGCGGCTACAACGCGGCCAAGCACGCCCAGACCTCGATGGCCGAGGTGCTGCGGCTGGAGCTGTGCGGCCAGCCGGTCCGGGTGGTCGAGGTCGCCCCCGGCATGGTCCACACCGAGGAGTTCTCCCTCAACCGCTTCCGGGGCGACTCCGCCGCGGCCGACCGCGTCTACCAGGGCGTCCCCGGCCCGCTGTCGGCCGACGACGTGGCCGACGCCATCTCCTGGTGCGTCACCCGCCCGGCCCACGTGAACATCGACCGCCTGGTCATCCGCCCCCGCGCCCAGGCCGCCCAGCACAAGATCCACCGCGTCTGACCGTGCGCAGACCGGTCGGCGAGATCACCCGGGGGACGACGGGCCACAACCGGCTGCGGCGGGCCGACCGGTGGATCGCCGCCGTCCACGGCCGCCTCCTGCGCTCGGCGGACCGCCCACTGGTGGTCGATCTGGGGTACGGGGCCTCGCACACCACGACCCTGGAGCTGTTCCTGCGGCTGCGGAGGGTCTGCCCCTCGGTCGAGGTCGTCGGCATCGAGATCGACCCGGCCAGGGTGGCTGCGGCCAGGCCGTACGAGCGCCCCGGGCTGTCCTTCGCGCTCGGCGGCTTCGAGCTGCCGGTGAGCCGGCCGCCCCTGCTGGTCCGGGCCTTCAACGTGCTCAGGCAGTACGGCGAGGCCGAGGCGTGGGACTACTGGGCGATGCTGCGGGAGAGGATCGCCCCGGGCGGGGTGATCGTCGAGGGCACCTGCTCGGAGGTGGGCCACCGCGCGGTCTGGGCCGGGCTCGACGCCTCCGGCCCGCGGACCCTGACCCTCTCCGCCCGGTTCGACGCCTTCGAGCGCCCCTCCGACCTCGCCGACCGCCTGCCCAAGACGCTGATCCACCGCAACGTCCCCGGCGAGCCCGTCCACGCCTTCCTGCGCGACTTCGACCACGCCTGGGCGGTCAACGCCCCCCTGGGGTCCTACGGCTCCCGCCAGCGCTGGATCGCCGCCGTGCGGATGCTCTCCGGGACCTGGCCGGTGGCGACGCTCCCCCCGCTCGGCGGCCGGTCGCGCTGGCGGCTGGGCGAGCTCACGCTCCCCTGGGAGGCCGTCGCCCCCGGCCCTGTCAGGCGGTCCGGTTAGGGTCGGTTCCATGCCCGAATTGCGTTTTGTCACTGACCCCGAGCTCACCCCCGAGCTGATCGACGAGCTCGTCGACTGCTGGACCGACGTGAGCAACGCGGGTGGATCCGTCGGCTTCGTCCCCCCGGTCACCGCCGACGACATCCGGGCGACGGCCGAGGCCGCGTTCGCCCGCTGCGGTGACGACGATCACCTGGTGGCCGGGTTCGACGCCGAGGGCCGGGTGGCCTGCTGGCTGATCCTGGGCGACGCCGGGTCCTGGCTGCGGGCCCACTGGCGCTGGGTGCTGCGCGTGATGGTCCACCCCAAGCACCAGGGCAGGGGCTACGGGTCCCGGCTCATGGGCGCCGCGGACGCCGCCGCCCGCGCCCTGGGCGTCGAGGCGCTGCACCTGACCGTCCGCGGCGGCACCGGGACCGAGCGCTTCTACGCGGGGCTGGGATACGTCGAGGCCGGCCGCATCCCCAAGGCCATCCGGCTCGCCCCCGGCGACGACCGCGACGAGATCTACATGGTGAAGTCCCTCTGAGGGGCCCTCTCCCGGAGGCCGGGGCGGGCGCCCTCCGGCGGCGCCGGCCGTACTGACCGCGGAGGTCGAGTACGGCTAGCCGAGCGCCCGCTCGAAGGTGGCGTGGGCCGCCGCGTCGAACAGCACGAACCTGACCTCGACGACGCTCGTGGACGTCCGCCGTACGGTGGACAGCGCGATGCGGGCGCCGTCGTCCATCGGCCAGCCGTAGATGCCGGTGGAGATCGCGGGGAAGGCCACGGTCGCGGCGCCCAGCTCGTCGGCGACCCGCAGCGACTCGCGGTAGCACGAGGCGAGCAGCTCCGAGCGGTCCTCGGCGGCCGAGTGGACCGGGCCGACGGTGTGGATCACCCAGCGGGCGGGGAGCCTGCCCGCCGTGGTGGCGACCGCCTGTCCGGTGGGCAGTCCCGCGCCGTAGTGCGACGCCCGCAGCGCCCGGCACTCCTGGAGGATCTCCGGTCCGCCGCGGCGGTGGATGGCCCCGTCCACGCCGCCGCCGCCCAGCAGGGAGGAGTTCGCCGCGTTCACCACGGCGTCGACGTCCTGCTCGGTGATGTCCCCCCGGACCAGTCTGATCTCCATGATGATGCGACCCTACGCGACGGCCGGTCCTCTCCTCGGATCTCGCCCCCGCCGGCTCCGCGCCTCCGGCCACCCAGACTCGACAACCCGTAGTACTACCCCTCGTGGTGCGGGAGTTAGGCTTGTTCTCGTGAAGGGTCTCGGCGAGCTTGAACGCAGCATCATGGACATCATCTGGGCACAGCCATCCGCGGTGACCGCGCGTGAGGTCGGGCGTCTGATCGCCGACCGGGACCTCGCGCCCACGACCGTGATGACCGTGCTCGACCGGCTGACCCGCAAGGGGTTCCTGCTACGGACCCGCGACGGGCGCGCCTGGCGCTACGAACCGGCCGAGAGCCGCGACGCATACATCGCTGAGCTTATGCTGGAAGCACTTGACCTGACCGGAGACCGGTCGGCCGCCCTTACCCGATTCGCCCAGGCCGTCTCCGGCAACGAGGCCGAGATCCTGCGCAGAGCCCTGACGGAGCTGGAGGACGAGTGATAACCGCGGCAGCCCTGGCGATACTCGCCCTGGTCTGCGCGGTCGGAGCCTGGCGGTTCACGCGGGCGCGGTGGACTTACCGTGCCCCGCACGTGGCCATCGTCCTGTGGCAGGCGCTCGGCGTCACCTGGGGCCTGGCCGGGACCGGCGCGCTGCTCGCCTACGCCCTGGAGCCCTACGGCCAAGGGGTGCTGCACGGTCTGGCCGCCTTCGTCTCGGCCGCCTTCGACGGCGGGTACGGCCCGCCCGGACCTTACGATCTGCCGAGGATCGTGGCCCTCATCACCGGGCTGACCGCACTCGCCGTGCTCGTCGTGGTGCTCCTGACCGCGGGCGTGCAGACCTTCCGCGCCCGCCACCGCCACCGCACCCTGCTCGCCCTCATCGCCCGCGAGGACCCCGAGGTCCCCGGGGTGCGGGTGCTCGACCACCCGGGCGCCACCGCCTACTGCGTGCCCGGCCTCCGCTCCCAGGTCGTCGTCAGCGCGGGCACCCTGAAGCTGCTCTCCCCCGCCGAGCTGAGCGCGGTGCTCGCCCACGAGGCCGCCCACGTCCGCGAGCGGCACGACCTGGTGCTGCTGCCGTTCGCCGCGCTGCGCCGGGCGCTGCCCTGGTCGAGGCTCGTCGCGACCGTGCAGTACGAGGTCAGCCTGCTGGTGGAGATGGCCGCCGACGACGTCGCCCGCCGCTACTGCTCTCCCCGCCGCCTGGCCACCGCCCTGCTCCGCTTCGGTACGGCGGGCGCCGTGCCGACCCCGAACGGGGCGCTGGGCGCGGCGAGCTCGTCGGCGGCGGTGATGGCCCGGGTCGAGCGCCTCGTCACCCCGGGTCCCTGCCTGCCCCGCGGGGTCCGCTACAGCATCGTCGCCTTCTCCGTCACCCTCACGGTCTCGGCCCCGCTGCTCTGGCTGGTCCCGCACTGACCTCACCCACTGCTTGCAACCGTTAGCCGATGCGTTTGCAATTGCAAGCACTGTCGGGCAGACTGGAGGCATGGCACTACCCAAGGTCGGCTCGATCGGCGAATACATCCGCGAGCAGCGCACGCAGGCGAAGATCTCCCTGCGCCAGCTCGCCGCCGCGGCCGGGGTCTCCAACCCCTACCTCAGCCAGATCGAGCGGGGGTTGCGCAAGCCCAGCGCGGAGATCCTGAACCAGATCGCCAAGGGCCTGCACATCTCCTCGCAGGCGCTCTACGTCCAGGCCGGTCTCATCGAAGACCGCGAGCCGGACAGCGACGTGCTGACCGCGATCAGGGCCGACCATCTCATCACCGAGCGTCAGCGCCAGGTGCTCATCGACATCTACGAGTCGTTCCGCAAGGAGAACCGGGCCGGGACCCCGGACGGAGACGCGCAGACCTCCCAGAAAACGCGTTCCGCACCGGAGCCCCATGGGGGCGACGCCGGCTCCTCGCCGAACGGCGAGACGCCACTGCCCGAGGAATATCTCGCCGCGCTCAAGCCCTATGCGGCGCCTTCGGACAGCGGCCACGTCACACCGGAAACCAAGGAAGGTTAACCCATGACTCTCGCTACCGAAGTCAAGAAGCTCGCCGAGTCCAAGCCGTTCTACGCCGTCGCCGGCGCCGGCGACTTCGCCGTCGAGAAGCTCCGCGAGCTCCCGGAGCAGATCCAGAAGCTGCAGAGCCGCCGCGAGGAGATCCGCGAGGCCGCCAGGGACCTCCCCGAGAAGGCCAGGCTGTTCGCCGGCAAGGCCGAGGTCTACGCCAAGGACTTCGGCGACAAGGCCGAGGTCTACGCCAAGGACTTCCCGGAGAAGGCCCGCACCTACGCCGACCAGTTCACCGGCAAGGCCGTCGAGATCTACGAGGAGTTCGCCAGCCGCGGCCGCAAGGTCGTCTCCAAGGCGAGCGGCGAGGCGGCCCTGGAGCTGGAGGAGGTCTCCGAGGCGGCCGAGCCCGCGATCGCCACCCAGGCCACCAAGAAGAGCAGCCGCACCACGAAGACCGCCTCCACCCCGAAGACCACCTCCACCCCGAAGGCCTGAGCTCCCTCACCCGGAGCCTGAGGCTCCGTCTCCGAAGGCCCGAGACTCCGTGCGCCGGCCCTCATCACGAGGGACCGGCG
>NZ_JBSFPS010000005.1:0-86314 GCF_053588315.1 Streptosporangium sp. NPDC003464
GCCGTCGACAAGAGCCCCGTGGCCGTCCGCCAGATCGCGCACCGCGCCCGCCGGCACGTCGATGCCCGCCGCCCTCGCGAGGCGGTCTCCCCGAGCCAGGCCCGGGCGGCCCTGGAGTCGTTCCAGCGCGCGCTCGAGACCAGGGACCTGCAGGCCCTCCTTGATGTGCTCGCCCCCGAGGTCGTCCTGATGAGCGACGGCGGCGGCATCAAGCAGGCCGCGCCGCGGCCGATCACCGGCGCCGACAAGGTGGCCCGCTTCATCGTCGGCGGCATCGGCAAGTTCGTCGTCGGCAGCACCGGCAAGGCCCAGGCCACGCTCACCGGTGACCCCACCATGGTCAACGGCAACCTGGCACTCCTCCTCCGCGTGGACGGCGAGCTCGACGGCGTCCTGGCGATCCGTGTCGAGGACGCCCGCATCAGCGGCCTCTACTACGTCCGCAACCCGCAGAAGCTGACCCGCGTGGCCTCCGAGACCCCGCTCACCCTGCGATGAACAGACCGGACCACCGAAACACCACTCATCCACTGCCACCCGCCAGCAAAGGGATACCACGCACCATGACCGGACAGACGACGGCAACGCACGGCGGCCACACCTTCCTGAAGATCGCGGTCGCCGTGCAGACCTTGAGCATCTTCTTCCAGGCGGCCACCGCCGGAATGCTGCTGTCGTCCCACGACACGGAGCTGCACCACATCGGATCACCCGTGATGTACGGCGCGACGGTGCTGTACGTGCTCGCCGCGATCCTGGCCTGGCGCCCGGGCGGCGGCACACCCCGCCCCATCCTGTACGCCACCGGCTTCCTTGTCCTCGCGTCGGCGCAGGTCGCGCTGGGCATCGCGGGCATGAGCCCGCTCCATGTCCCCCTGGGCGTCCTGATGTTCGGCCTCAGCACCTTGGCCCTTGGCCAGGTGCTGTCCGCCGCTCGGCGAGGCCGCTCCAGCACCCGGTCGTAGCCGCCGCCGACCCCAGGTTGTGCCCCCGCACCGGACCGGCCCCCCGTCGCCTTCACGATCATCCACTCATGCCCGCCTGGCCGTACGACCGGTAGCGCTCGGCCCACCGCCTGGCCGTGGTCACCGCAACCTGAAAGGGTCCCCGTCGGCTCGATGTAGGTGTCGCGATCCACACCGAACCCGGAGACCCTCCTTCATTCCAAGAACAATGAACCATGAAGTTCCCACGCTGCGGCAGGGCGGCATCCACCTCTCATCTCGGAGTACAGCCCATGGCTTCCCTGGGAGGGCGTGATCAGGCGACGCGGGACGCCGGCGCGCTCCAGGTGTTGCAGGCGGCCGGGGAGGCAGCAGCGAACCCCTTCTGCAGCCAGGCGACCCGGTTCTTTCCTGTGCCGTGGCTACGTTCCTTGTCGAGACTGTCATCACCACTGCGCCGGTAGAGGTCCACGACCTCCTTCCAGTCCTTGTCCTGATAGTCCTCCTGCGAGGCCCAGATACTGCCCATGAACGCCGCCCCCAGGCAGTCGGCCTGCAACTCCGCGCGACGGCTCTGCGCCAGCGCCTGCTCCTTCGTGGGAGCCGGCATGTTCCGGTAAGCGGTCCACATACCGGTGAGGTTCTGAACGTGGTGGGCATACTCGTGCGCGATCAGGTGCAGCAGCACCGGGTCAGCCGGGTCCGCGACGGCGTAATCCTTGATCATGATCACCAACTGCCGCTCATCGACGCAGTAACGGCCGGTGACGTTCTTGCCCCAGGCCGACCCGCACGCATGGCCGGGCTTGGACATGAACCGGATCTTCGGTTTCTTGAATGCCAGACCGGCCTTCTTCAGCTGTCCCGACCATGAGGCGTTCAAACAACTCAGCATCGTGGTCAGGTGCTTTTGGGCGGCTGCGACGCTGCCGGAGCTCTCCGGTCGGCGGCCACAGGGCACCGTCAGCTTGCCGCCACGGTACAGCGGGTTATGGGTCAACGCCTTGGTACCGGTGGGAACCGGCGCACCAGCAGCACCGGTGGGACCGGTACCGGCGTGGGCGATGCCGGTGAGCATCAGACCGACCAGGGCCCCGGCCAGCAGGGCGATATGGGGGGTACGCATGGCGCCAAACTCTACAGAAACGGCAATAACGGAACGTCGCGCTGCTCTGCGAGGTCCCCAAGGAAAAGCCGCCCACGTCGCTCACCCTCGACCAGACGGAAGCCGTGCTCAGGGCCTCCGGGGGTACGGCGCTGCACGCGTACGTCGTGCTGTCGCTGCTGCGGGGAGCCCGTACGAAGGCCGGCCTGTCGGAAGATCACTTCCCGGGCCGAGTTTGACCTCCCCCAGGTGAGACCAGGGCTGCTGGATCAGTCGTAGGTGGCGATCTCGATGAGGTTGTGGTCCGGGTCTCGGATGTACAGGCTGGTGATCGGGCCGAGCGCACCGGTTCTCGGGACTGGCCCCGCTTCGATGGGTACGCCCGCCGCGGTCAGATGGGCGGCCACCTGATGCAGGGGCGAGCTGGTGATCAGGCAGAGATCGGCGCTGCCGGGCTCCGGGTGAAGGGCATGCGGCCTGATCTCGTGCCCGGCCTGGTGCAGGTTGATTTTGCTGGAGCCGAAGGTGAGCGCCTGGCGGCCGTCGCCGAAGGCCACCGGCTCCATGCCGAGGGCGTCCCGGTAGAAGCCGATCGTCCGGGAGATATCGGCCACGGTCAGGACCAGGTGATCGAGGCTTGCGATGCGGACCGCGAAGGTCTCCTTGACGGCCTCCCAGGCGATCGGTGGCAGCAGGTGCCGACAACGAGTGAAGAACGCATGCAGCCCGGCCCCGTGTTCGGCGCGGATGTCTGCGTTGTGCCGAACGACGTCGATCTCGTTCGCGGCCGTGATCAGGAGAAATGCCGCCAGCTCGGCGTCGGAGGGCTCCACCGGCCGGTCCGTGAAGCGGTCCACGAAGCGCAGGGCAGGGTAGGTCGCTGCACGGTCGCAGGAGGCGTAGAGATATACCAGCGCCTCGGCCCGGGACCCGATCGTCTCGATCAGTGTGGCCCGATCGGTGAGGTCGAGGAGCCGGCGGTCGTAGCCGTCTGTGCCGTAGGTTGCGTGACACAGTCCGGCGAACTGCACGTCTTCGTCTGCCCCCCAGTCCTTGAGCTGGGCTGCGACGCGTTGCAGGTGCTGCAGGAGTGTGCCGCCGGGGTGAGGGATCTCGGCGGCGCCCTTGGAGGTGAGGAATGTCGTCGAATCCGTAAAGGTATCCGCTGCCATGATCCCGGTTATACGCCATCAGGCGAGAGCCGATACGGCAGGGGTGGAGGACGTACTCTGCGTGATACAGCGGTCGCCGAGGCCGCCGCACGTGCATGTGGGAAGCGATGATGTCCTCGTCCCCAGATCGATCCCGGGCGGTGAACCCCCGTTCCTGGCCGATCGTCCCGAGGCGACCCGCCGTCCATCGCGAGCAGGCCGCCACCCCGCGCATAACTGATCGTTCCAATACGGACCGGTGAGCTCTCCAGCGGCGGGCCCCGCAGACAGGCGATGCCCTTGGCCCGCACCGACCAGCGGGTCAAGGGGGTGAACGCCTCGGTGGCGAACGTCTCGGGTCGTTGACAGACAGTGGCCGATCTACTCGCACCTCATGTCGCCCCGACTGCCGGCGGCTGCCGCTCCCCACTGACATCTCGGGATGTCGAGTGTGGCGGAACCGGTAGCGATCATGGGGAACCAACGGGTACGCCCTGCGTCAGGGCTCAGGAGAAATCTGCCCGATTCACGGACTCTGCCGCGAGCAACGCCGCGCCGAGCTGCACGGCGACCAGCGAGCGGAGCGGGATCGGCGTGGCCACCGCCTCGGCTTCGGCCTCGGCGAACCACTCGTCGAAGCGCGCCCCGAGCCGGGCCCGCTCGGCCCGGATGGCCGGTGTCTGGTTGCCCGCGCCGAGCTCGGCGTCCAGCATGCGCAGGTAGGTCCCGCAGTACCTCAGCCGCATGGTGTGCACGGTCTGCCGGTTGCCGACCACCTCGGCCACGGTGGCGGGCCGGTCGGTGCCGGGGAGGCTCTCCCACTCGCCGATGAACTCGTCGTGGGCGCCGACGAAGTCCTCCAGGGCGCGGCGGAAGGGGGAGCTGACGGTCAGGTCGGCTCTGACGGCGGCCAGGGATCGCGCCAGTTCGGCGATCAGAGCGCGTTGCGCGGTGAGGTTGGCCTGGATCGCGTCGCCGTACTTCTGGTCGGTGGGGGTCTGGTCGGCGACGCGGGAGTCGGCCCAGTAGGGCAGTTCGGTGATCAGGTGCAGGGCGCCGAAGCGGTCGGCGTAGTCGACGCTGGCGCCGCCGATGCCGTAGGTGGCGGCGATCTGGGCGCCCCTCGGGGTCATGTAGGCGGCGGGGCCGATCGGCACGGCGCTCGGCACCTCCGGCGGCCCCATGTGCAGGGGCAGGCCCTCGGCGGTCGCGATGGCGGCCAGGCGGGCGGCGAGCGCGGGGGCGTGCTTGCTGAGGTAGTAGAACGCGCCCTGGAGCTCGCCGTTGTGCAGGGAGTAGACGAAGGCGGGTTTGACCTCGTCCATCAGCCGCATCAGCGCCTCGGTCTCGGGCATGGTGCGGTCGAAGAAGTAGTCCTCGCCGGTCAACGGGAAGGTCCATTCGACCTGGTCGACTTCGGCGGGGCGGTAGAAGTGCTCGGCGTAGGCGCGGCGGTCGCTCGGCCGTGAGTACCAGCCCTCGTTGAGCCGGGCACCGTCGGGATCGACGCACGGGATGAGGTGCCAGCGGAAGCCGAACTCCTCGCGCAGCGCGGCGTCCTCGACGAGCTGCCGCAGCAGCGCGCTGACGGTGAGCGCGCCGATGGGCTCGTTGGGATGGGGGCCGCCGATGATCACGGCGTCATGGGGGCCCGCGCCGATGGTCGCCACGCGCAGCGGCTCGCCCAGACGTGAGGTGCCGATGCGGCGGAGCCGTACCAGGTCGGGGTGGGCGGCGGCGAGGTCGTCGAGCTCGGCGTGCATCTGGTCCACGATGGGGAACGCGGTGTAGTCCGGCACCCGGCTCATGTGGTGGGCGATGTCCATTTTCGAGCCTCCTGATAATCTGGATTATTCTAGTAAACCAGATTATCCTTCTGGCATGCAGGAGGTGTCATGCGGCTGAACAGAGCGGAAAGCAAGGCGGCCAACAAGCGTGCGCTGATCGAGGCGGCGCGCGAGGTCGTCGGCAGGGAGGGCTCCAAGGCGAAGCTGGAGGACATCGCCGAACTGGCCGGCCTGACCACCGGCGCGGTCTACTCGCTGTTCGGCGGCAAGAACGACCTGATGGTCGCCTTGGTCGACGACTACACCGGTCCGCTCGACCTGCGCTCGATCGGGGCCGCCGAGCCCGGCATCCCGCTGGAGGAGGTCGTGGCCGAGGTCGCCCGCCGGTTCCTGCGCATGTCGGCCGACCCGCGGGCCGCCGGCGGGCTCCTGTTCGAGACGCGCGTACTCGACCTCGTGCTCAACGACCCCGACCTGCGCGGCAGGCTCAACGCCTCGATCAGGTCGACTGAGGTCGACCTCGCCGCGCTGTTCACGGGCCGGGAGCACGACGGGGCCGCCGTCACGGGCGAGCAGGCACTTCGCCTGGCCCGCGCGCTGAAGGCCCTGCTGTCCGGGCTCGGCCAGGGCGTCGTGCTCGGCGCCCACGAGGCCGACGAGGAGTTCTTCGTCGAGACCGCCCAGGCGCTGATCACGCCGAAGGTGCTCGGCCCGGCCTAGATCACGGCCGGGGTTCGGGGGGACCACACGGCCGCACGTCACCCCACCCCGAAAGGCAGAACCATGTCCAGATCCGGCTTCGGCGTCATCGGCGCGCCGGTGTTGTTCATCGGCGTCCTCCAGACCATGGAGATGATGCTCTCGCCCGCGCTCCCACTCGTCCAGCGGGACCTGGCGGCCTCGCCCGGCGCGCTCGCCTGGATCTTCACCGGCTCGCTGATCAGCTCGGCGATCAGCACCCCGATCGTCGGCCGGCTGGCCGACATGTACGACAAGCGGCGTGTGCTGCTCGCGCTGATGGCGATCAGCGGCGCCGGGGTCCTCCTCGCCGCCCTGGCGCCGAACATCACCGTGCTGATCGCGGGCATGGCGATCGAGGGCGTCTGGCTGGGCGTGCTGCCCCTGACCGTGGGGCTGTTCCGCGACACCCTCACCCCCGAGCGCGCCGCCACCGGCAACGGCCTGATGGTCGGCGTCGCCGCGCTGGCCAGCGCCCTCGGCCTCATCCTGGCCGGGCCGATCAGCTCGGCCCTCGGCTACCGGGCGCTGTTCCTGCTGGCCGTGGCCGGCGTGGCGGCGGCCGCCCTCCTGGCCTGGTTCACCGTGCCGGCCACCCCGCGCGCGGCCGGCGGTCGCGTCGACTGGGCGGGCGGGCTGCTGCTCGGCGGCGGCGTGGCCCTGCTCATGCTGGGCCTGACCGCCGTCTCCACCTGGGGCTGGACGGCTCCGGCCACCCTCGCCCTGTTCGCCGCCGCCGCGCTGACGCTGGGTCCGTGGGCGGTCGTGGAGCTGCGCGTCGCCGACCCGCTCGTGGACCTGCGGCTGCTGGCCGGACGCACTCCGGCCGGGGTGACCGCCATGGGGGTCCTGCTCGGCTTCGCCTCCTTCGGCCTCGTCGTCGCCCTGCCGATGATGCTGGCCGCGCCCGCCGACACCGGGTACGGCCTGGGCGCCGACACCCTGTGGATCGGCATCTACATGTTCCCCATGGGCGTCGCGGGCACCGTGATCGCGCCGCTGGTCGGGCCGATGACCAGGTTGCTCGGACGGCGCACGGTGCTGGTGCTCGGCAGCGCGCTCGTCTGCGCCGGGACCGGCGGGCTGGCCCTGTGGCACTCCTCCCCGTGGCAGGTCATGGCCGCGGTGACGGTCATGGGGCTGGGCGCCTCCATCGGCCTCACCGCCGGGCTCAACGCCGTGGCCTCCGACGTGCCCGGTGAACGCGCGGCCGGGGTCAGCGGCGTGGTCTTCGTCGCCAAGAGCATCGGCGGCACGTTCGGGGCGCAGCTCGGCGCCATGGTGCTGGCCTCCGGCGCGGTGGCGGGGGTGCCCACCGAGCAGAGCTTCGTCGACACGTACCTGCTGTCGGCGGCGCTCGGCCTGCTGGCCGTCGGCGCCGCCTTCGTGATCCCGGCCGCTGTGCGGGACGCCAAAGGCGGGCGCCCGGCTTCGGCCCCGGCGACGGAGCCCGCCGTTCCCCAGGCTGACATCCTGTGACGGCGGCCAAGGAAGTGACGGCGGCCGAGGAAGTGACGGCGGCCAAGAAAAGGAAGGGAGTAGCCGGTGCGGGTCTACATCTCCATCGACATGGAGGGCGTGACGGGCATCGCCACCATGGACCAGGTCGTCCGCGGTGGCCACGGGTATCCGCGATCACAGCGGCTGATGACCGCCGAGGCCAATGCCGCCATCGAGGGCGCGTTCGCGGCCGGGGCCGACAGCGTCCTGGTCAACGACAGCCACGGCACCATGGACAACCTGCTGCACGAGGAGCTCGATCCGCGCGCCCGGCTGATCTTCGGCACTCCCAAGCTGGACTGCATGGCCGAGGGCATCTCGGCCGAGCACGACGTGGCCATGTTCCTCGGCTACCACGCCGCGGCCGGCTCGCCGGGCGTGCTCGCCCACACCTACTCCTCGCACTTCTACGAGGTGCGGCTCAACGGCCGGCCGGTGTCGGAGGCCGAGGTCAACGCGCTGCAGGCCGCCGCGGTCGGCGTCCCGGTGGGACTGCTCACCGGCGACGACGTCATCTGCGGCGTCGCGGAGAAGACCTTCCCCGGCGTGCGGACGGTCGCCGTCAAGGTCGCGCACGGGCACACCGCCGCGGACAGCCTCTCGCCCGCCGAGGCCAGACGGCTGATCCGGGAGGCGGCGGCGGAGACCGTACGGGGGGCCGGGGAACTGACGCCGCTCCGGCTGCCCGAGGTGTTCGAGCTTGAGATCGACATGCCGAGCACACCCGCGGCCGAGCTGGGGGCGCAGATCCCGGGCGTGCGCAGGATCGCCGACAAGACGCTCGCCGGCGCCTTCACCACGCCCACGGAGGTGCTGGGCTGCGTGACGGTCTGCTACCACCTCGCCGCCGACGCCATGATCAGCCGGATGGCCCTGTATGGCAGGCGCTAGCCGGCCCGCTGGCCCGTACGCCAACCAGACAGGCCACAGGTTTGCCGCTCAGGCCATACGGTTCACGCGCGGGGATCCAGATACTGGAAAGATGGATCTTGAGCAGGTAGAACACGCCCTCGCCGCCCTCCCCGGCGTCCGCCCGGACACCCCGGGCCTGGCGGTCGGCGTCTACGCGGACGGCAGGGCGCTGCACACCTCGGCCAAGGGCGTGGCCACCGTCGAATTCGGCGTCCCGATCGACTCCCGCACCCGCTTCGACATCGCCTCCATCAGCAAGCAGTTCACCGCCGCGTGCCTGCTGCTGCTGGCCAGGGACGGCAGGCTGAGCCTGTCGGACGACGTCAGGACGCACATCCCCGAGCTGCGGCTCAACATGCCCGTCACGATCGCCCAGTGCCTGCAGCACACCGGCGGCCTGCCGGAGTGGTACGCCCTGCAGGCCGTCACAGGCGTCCCGCTCCAGATGCTGGACGAGGAGCGGCTGATGAAGATCGTGGCAGGCATCCGCCGGACCATGTTCGAGCCGGGCACCGACTTCTCCTACTCCAACACCGGCTACATCCTGGCCGCCGCCGTGGTCAGGCGGGTCAGCGGGCGGTCGCTGGCCGAGTTCGCCCGCGACCGGCTGTTCGGCCCGCTCGGCATGGACGACACCGTCTTCCGCGACGACGCCTCCGTTCCGTTGCCCCGCATGGCCTTCGGCTACACCGGTGCCGGCACCAGGGCCGACACCGAAGAGAGCGCGGTCGGCGACGGCGGCGTGGTGACCAGCGTCGCCGACCTCGCCCCGTGGTTCGGCTTCTTGGCCGACGGCCGGGTGCTGGGCGCCGACCTGCGCGAGGCGCTGCTGGAGAGGGCCGTGCTCACCGACGGCGCCGTACTGCCGTACGCGCACGGGATCTGCCACTTCACGGTCGGAGAGCTGAGCGCGTACGGCCACGCGGGAGGCATGCACGGCTATGTCGGGAACCTGCTGTACCTGCCGGAGCCCGGCCTCGGCGTGGCCGTGCTGACCAACCAGAGCGGACTGGACCCGGTCGGCATCAGCATGCACCTGGCCCGCGCCCTCACCGGCCAGGACCCGGCGGCCCGGCCCGCCCTCGCCGACGCGGCCACGGGCGAGGCGGGCAGGACCGCGCTGCTCGGGCACTGGCGCGATCCGGCGGGCGGGGCCACGCTCACGCTCGAACCCGCCGAGGAGGGCAGGATCTCCCTGACCGGCTCCGCCGTGCTCGCGCCCGGCGACGACGGCCGCTGGTACGGGCAAGGAGACGCCGAAGGGGCCTGGCTGGCGCTGGAGGACGGGCGGCTCCTGCTGGGTGACACCAGGTCGATCAGGTGGCCGGCCTCCTTCACCCCGTGCGACCCGCCGGGCGACGGCCCCGCGCCGGAGGGAGCCTGGCTCAACGACGAGCTCGGTGTGCTCGCCGTACTCCGGAAAGAGGTGCTGCGCGTCGGTCTCACGTTCGAAGTACCCGTCACGCCCGCACCTGCTGGAACGTGGCAGGCGGGCCCCTTCGCCTTCTGTCTCGACGAGGGCGGCGACCTGCTGCTCAGCGGCTCCGGCCTGCGCGGGATGCGCTTCGTCGCCCAGCCCAAGGGCACCGCGGCCGTCGGTATCCCCCCTGGCCTGGTCTAGGACGGGGGATTGGCCTGCAGCACGGGCCGGGGCGCGCGGAGTTCGGCTGTCGGGTCAGTGAACGCGGGAGGCCGGGCTTCCATCGTCCGGCCGTCCCCGCTCATTCCCCGAGACCGTGCGGTTCGCCGTCCTCGACACGATGGTGGCCGCCACCTCCTGCAACGCCGACGAACTCCTGAAAGCCGACGGACTTCTCGTCGACTGACGGAGTGGACAGAGTTCATCCCAGGAAAGGCTCACCCCATGCACGACCTCATCCTGCGTGGCGGCACCCTGCATGACGGGTCCGGTCCGCCGGGCCGTACCGCCGACGTGTGCGTGTTCGACCCTGCGACCATCAGGCACGACGGCACCTACGACGAGCCCGGCATACGGCCGGCGGGCGCCATCCACGTGCTCCTGGGCGGCCGGATGGTGATCGGCGGCGGCGAGTTCACCGGCGGCGGGCATGGACGCCTTCTCCGCCGGGGCGGCGGGTGCCTCCAGCCGCGGGAAGCCGGGTGAGCGCACAGGGCCGGGTGACGCTCGGCGTGCTGCTCGACAGTCTCGGGCCGGAGGCGGTCACCGCACTGTGCCTGCCGTCCGGCCGCCAGGCCATGGTCGGCGCGCCCGTCATCTACGGCTCCGACGAGCCGCTGACCGCCTTCGACGGAGCGCTGCTGCTGGTCACCGTCAACCCGGAACCGTCCCTGCTGGAGCGCGCGGCCGAGGCGGGCGCCACCGCGGTCGTGGTGCGGGCCGGGCTCGGCAACGCCGTCGCGCTGACCGAGGCGGCGGAGGGCGCGGGCGTGGCGCTGCTGGCCGCCGCGCCCGGCCTGTCGTGGGGCCAGCTCTACGCGCTGGTCGATGCCCTGCTCGCACTTGTCGCCCCCGCGGCCGACCTGGGTGGCGGCGCCCAGGCAGGCGACCTGTTCGCGCTGGCCAACCAGGTCGCCGCCCGGATCGGCGGCGCCGTGGCCATCGAGGACCTGGCCATGCGCGTGCTCGCCTACTCCACGATCGGCGGCCAGCGCATCGACGAGCTACGCAGGGAGGGCATCCTCGGCAGACGCGTCCCCGAGCATCCGACGAACACCGAGGAGTACGCTGCCGTTTTACGCTCCGACCAGGCCGTCTGGAGCTTCGAGCCACGCGAGTACCTGCCGAGGCTGGCGATCGCGGTGCGCGCCAGGGGCGAGGCGCTCGGCACGATCTGGGCCATCCAGGCCGACGAGCCGCTCACGCCCGACGCCGCCACCGTGCTCGCCGAAGCGGCCGGGACCGCCGCCCCGCACCTGGCACGCATCAGCCTCGCCGCCGACAAGGCCCGCAGGAGCAGGGACGAGTGGCTGGGCTGGCTGCTGCGGGGCGTCGGCCCCGTCGGCGAGCTGGCCGCTTCCTTCGGCCTGCACCCGGAGGAGCCGGTCACGGTCGTGGCGGTCGGCGCCTGGGAGGTCAGGAGGCGCACCGACGTCTTCGCCGCCACGCACGCCGGAGACCTGCTGCGCACCGCCTACAACGCCTACCGGATCAGGGCCGCCGTCGGCGCGGTGGACGGCAGGACCTACGCCGTCGTGGCCGTCGAGGCCGGCACGCCGCTGCTGCGGCGCATCACCGCCGACACTCTCGGCCAGATCAACGGCCGCCTCGGCGGCCGCTGGCGGGCCGGCGTCGGCAGGACCGTGGCCTCGGTCGCGCAGGCCCCTGCCAGCGCCAGGCAGGCCGACGAGGCGCTGCGCGTGATGTGCGGGCCGTTCGCAGGCGGCGAGGTGGGCCTGCACGAGGAGCTGGCAGCGGCGCTGTTCCTGCTGGACGCGGCGGCGTCGATGCGCACCAGCCCGGCGCTGCTGGGCGAGCCGCTGTCGCTGGTGGCCGAGCACGACGCCAGGCACGGCACCGACTACGTCCACAGCCTGCGCGTCTGGCTGGCCGCCCACTACGACGTGCCCAGGGCCGCCGAGACGCTGTCGCTGCACCCCAACACGCTCAGGTACCGGCTACGCCGCATCGGCGAGCTGATCTCGCTCGACGACCCCGACGTCAGGATCGTCCTGGGCCTCCAGCTGCGGCTGGGCGAGATCCGGGCGTCCGGCACAAACAGCGGCGAGTGAAGTTTGGCTCGCACGCCAACGCCCCGGCGACGGCCCGGCGGAATGCTGGTGAGCATGGTCGAACTCCGCATCCTCCACGACACCTCCGAGTTCCAGGCCGCCGACCGGCTGCTGCGCCGTGTCTGGGGCGTCAGACCGGGCGACGACCCGCCGCTGGCCGTCGACCTCATGTGCGCCTTTCACCACGCCGGCGGCTACGTCGGCGGCGCCTTCCTCGACGGCGAGCTCGTCGCCGCCGCCTCCGGGTTCCTGGCCGAGGGCGGCAGCCTGCACTCCCACATCGTGGGCGTAGCGCCCGAGGCGCGGGGCCGAGGGGTCGGCCAGGCGATCAAGGCGCACCAGCGCCGGTGGGCCGTCGAGCGCGGCCTGAACTCCATCTCCTGGACCTTCGACCCGCTCGTGCGCCGCAACGCCTTCTTCAACCTGGCCAGACTCGGCGCACGGGCTGAACGGTACGTGCCCGACTTCTACGGGCCGATGAGCGACGGCATCAACGGCGCGGACGCCTCCGACCGGCTGTTCGCGCACTGGCCGGTGAACCCGGGCCCGGTCGCGGGACCGCCGCGCGGGAGCGAGGCGGCCGTGGTGATCCTGGACGAGACCGGGTCAGCGCACGAGCCGGGCGGCGCCGCCGTACTGCGCTGTGCCACGCCCGCCGACGTGGAGCGGCTGCGGCGCGAACACCCCGAGGAAGCCGCGAGGTGGCGGGCGGCGCAGCGGGCCGCGCTGGACGGCGCGCTCGCCGGCGGCTACCGGATCACCGCCTTCACCAAGGACGGCTGGTACGTACTGGAGCGTGCGGCATGAGGATCGTCGAAGCCGAGCTGCACACGGTCGCGCTGCCGCTGCTCACGCCGTTCCGCACCTCTCTCGGCACGCAGACCGTGCGCAGGGCGCTGCTGGTGCGCGTGCGCGGCTCCGAGGGGGAGGAAGGCTGGGGCGAGTGCGTGGCCGACGACGAGCCCACCTACAGCCCGGAGTACCTGGAGGGGGCGGCCGACATCATCCGGCGTTTCCTCCTGCCGGGTCTGTTGACCGTACCCGACCTCGATCCGGCCGGCGTGGCGCCCGCGCTGGCGCACCTGCGCGGGCATCCGATGGCCAAGGCCGCCGTCGAGATGGCCGTCCTGGACGCCGTGCTCAAGGCACGCGGCCTTTCACTCGCCGCCTATCTGGGAGGGGTACGGCGCAGCGTCCGCGTGGGCGTGTCGGTGGGCATCGCCACCACCCTTGACGCCTTGCTCGACACCGTCGACCGGCACGTCAGCGCCGGCTACGCCCGGATCAAGCTCAAGATCGAGCCCGGCTGGGACCTGGAGCCGGTCAGGCTGGTCCGCGAGACGTTCGGCGCCGGGCTCATGCTGACCGCCGACGCCAACACCGCCTACGCCCCCGCCGACGCCCGTCACCTGGCCCGCCTCGACGCCTACGGCCTGACGCTGCTGGAGCAGCCCTTCGCCCCGGACGACCTGCACGGGCACGCCGAGCTCGCCGCCCGGATGGAGACGCCGATCTGCCTGGACGAGTCGATCACCTCGGCCCGCGCCGCCGTCGCCGCGATCAGGGCGCGCGCCTGCTCCATCATCAACATCAAGCCCGGCAGGGTCGGCGGCTACCTGGAAGCCCGCCGCATCCACGACCTGGCCCAGGCGGGCGACGTGCCGGTGTGGTGCGGCGGCATGCTGGAGACCGGGCTGGGCCGGATGGCGAACCTGGCGCTGGCCAGCCTGCCCGGCTTCACACTGCCGGGCGACATCTCAGCGACCGCCCGCTACTACGATCGCGACATCACCGCCCCGGTCGAGCTGGAGGGCGACTCCATCACGGTGCCCGAGGGCCCCGGGATCGGCGTCGCGCCGGACCCGGACGCCCTGGAGATGTTCACCGTCGACCCGCCCGTGCGCGTCATGTGACCCGTCGTGCCCGGAAGCCGCTGATCGTCTTCCGTATCCAGCCCGCGTAGGCGGAGGCGCACTCGGACGCAGCCGCCCCGCGGGCGTTCAGTCCCCGCAGCCGGCCGGGGAAGACCGCCACGGAGAGGTCGGTCGTGTCCACGGTGGCACCGAAGCCAAGCAACCGGGTGGGGGTGCCGGGCCGTCCGGGCCGCTTGGCGATGCGGACGGACGTCTCGGCGACCGGGCGGTCCGGTCGATCAGCGAGGCCCCGCACACGCCGGCCGCGCGCGGACCTAAGGACCAGAGGACCGGAGGACCGAAGGACCGAAGGACCGAACGGCCGTCCCAAGGGCCACCATTTCGACCTGGCCGACCCCAAAACCGGCTCGCCCACGGCCGCCGCACCCACTCGCACGATCCCACCGACGGCCTCACCGGTCCAGGATGATGTCAAGGAATGGGAATCGAAACAGGTGACGGGGGTGCGTAGCGCAGTTCGGCGGTATCCACGGAGTCGCGACTACGCAGGATCTGTGAGATCAACGCCAATCCTCGTGGCAGATCGTCCCGGATAAGTATGTCGGCCGAGGTAGAGACGCTGGTCCAGTGTCCAAGGGCATCCCGGCGAGTGACTTCGCCGGCGATCTCGGCGCCGCCCAGCCCTTCCTGTTTCAAGGTGTCGTTCAGGTCGGAGATCAGGATGCGGGCGTGTTCCTCTGGACGGTCTTGGGTGGCGAGCGTCAGACACAGTTCCCATGACTGTGCGCCGGCCAGGGGACTTGGTCCATACCATCGCTTCACGAGGGAGCCTCGCGGCAGCCCGGCCAGCGTCTCCACGGCCCAGCAGGACTCGGCCCTGCTCACAGGCTCGGTCAGGGCGCGTACGAGAGCGGGGTGGATCACGTCCGCGGTCTGCAGCGCCGCGGCAAGCGGTCCGAGGTGAGCATGGCCTTCAGCAGTGGTACAGCGGTCGAGGGCGGCGCGGACGGCGGGGGTCCGCAGGGATGGAGCGGCCATGGCAGCGGCGAGGATCTGCTCTGCCTGATTGAGAAGAGCGGTCCAAGCGGTGAAGGGGAAGTCTGTGGATCCGGGGGTGCGCAGTGAGTAGAGGTCGTACGGGGCGGAGTCGGGGTCGATCTGCTCGACGGTCAGATGGCCGTTGTCCCCAGTTGTCCAGCGCAGGCCACAGCCACGCAGGTCGCGTAGTTCGAACCAGTCGCGGGTCTCGGGCCGCAAGCCGTTCCCCGGGCGGGGGCGCACCGTCTGAAAGGCCGCGTCCATCAGTGGAGTGATGACGTCCGGATCGTCATGCTCGTCAAGAACGACGAAGCGGGCCAGCAGCGCAAGCACCGGCCCGGGGTGGCGGAACTGGGGATCGTGCACTGCCAGGGCCCGGGCAAGCAGGTCCAACTCGCTCCAACGCATGGCGTGGGGGTGGGGGTGGGCCTGATCGTCCCAGCCGACGGTGATGGGTTCGGCCAACTCGGGGGCGACAAGAGCGAGGTCGAAGTATCCGGTGACAACGTCTAGATCAAGAACGAGGGCGAGTCCTTCGCCCACCTGGAAGTCCGCGGTGAACGATTCCTCGTCGTCGAGGTCAGACTCGGGCGCGTCGTCTTCGAAGAGGTATGCCCCCCAAAAGTCGGGGTCGGCCATGCGAGCTGTCAACTCGTCGTCTAGAGGCATGTCGCGCATGCTAGCCCGTACCTCATGAGCATGATCGCAGCCTGCGGATCAGTCGGAATGAGCGGACCGTCCCGGATCGAACAAGCAGGCTGCAGGGAAGATCAGCCGACCCATCGCCTTAAGATCATCAAGCAACGCAAAGGCCACGTCCCATGCCGTAGATCCGTGATCTTATCGGGGCCTGACCGTTCGCAGCCCGCAACGCTCTCACCGATAACCCGCGTAAAGGTCCAGTGATCACCTGCGCGTCTTTCCCGCGACCCTGATCACCTCGGGGCCGGAGTGCCCCCGCCGGAGGCATGCCCTGACCTCCGCTGTCCGCGTCGCCGTACGGCTGTCGCGTCGCCGTACCCCGTCCGGCCTGCTGGTCTTCTTCCCTGTCTCCGCCTGGCGCTCGATGTGCGGTGGGCCGGTCAGGCGGGACCGGCCCGGGGAGGCCGCACGCCCGCCCGGTTCCGGACCGACCGCCCGCCACCCACCGGGCGGCGGCATGATGACGTAGAGAAGATTCGACCCAGGATCGTCAGCTTCAACGGCCGGCTCAGCCCGGCGCCGGAACAACACGGTTCCGTTACTCGGTACCGCATTGAGGCACCATTCAGTTCATGGATCTGCGGCTTCGGCTTCCCGATGAGACTCACCGTCGGCGTTGCTCCGCCGCCTGTCCCAATGACGGTCTACCTCACCAAGACCGACGTCCTCGCCATCGCCGAGGAGATCCTGCCCACGGTCGGCCTGCGTGACGGCGGTCAGCTCCACGTGGCCGTGCTGCGGCCGCAGGCCACCGTCTTCGGCGAGGGCACCTACCTCGACCTGAACGGCGAGACGCTGAGCGGCACCGATGCCGACGCAGCCGAAGCCCTGGTGGTCTCGGTGACCACCGGAGAGCTGAAGGACACAGCCGACATCGCCGAGCGGCTGCGCGCCCTGGAGGGATGAGCAGGCGAGCCGTGCCCGACAAGTGCCCCACGACGTCCGTCCCTGCACAGACGGCGACCGGTGGGGCCGGGTGAAAGGGCTCCCCGGACCGGCCTGGTCACTCGGCCGGCTGTTTGTCGGATCAGACTGCGAGACTCCGCGCATGCATGATCTCGTACTCTCACAGGACGTCACCGCAGCCGGTCCTCTCGCTGCGGTGAGGCGCTCTGCGGAAACGTCTCCTGGTCCCAGCCGCAGCAGGCGGCCGGCGTGAGCGCGTTCGGGCGGTTCAGTCTCCAGGCGAGCCCGGAAGAGTGGTCACCTGTGTGGATCGCTCGCGGAGAGCTCCGCCACCAGCGGTTCGATCTGCCCGCCGGAGTATCCGGCGTGACCTTCGACCGGGCACGGCTGGTGAACGTGGACTTCTCCGGAACGCGGTTCGCCGACTTCAACGTCCACGGTGGCGTATTCCAAAGCTGCGACTTCTCCGGCGCCGTCTTCGAACAACTTTCGATGGGCATCACCGGCATGCGAGGGCGCTGGGACGGGGCCGACTGGCCGCAGTCGATCTTCCGCGATTGTGTGTTCCGGCGCACCCGCTTCGCGCCTTTCACCTTCTTCGGTAACGTCCGGTTTGAAAGGTGCCTGTTCGACCGCTCTCGCCTGAGGGACCAGACGTCCACGTCCGAAGCCGAGTTCGTCGACTGCGTCTTCCGCGGCCGCGTGCGGAACATCAACTTCTGGGGCCGTCCGGCCGACCACCAGGCCGCGCTGGGCAGGGACCACAACGACTTCACCGGCAACGACTTCACCGGCGCGGAGCTCGACTACGTCGCCTTCCATCACATCGACCTCCAGGCCCAGCGCCTGCCCGGCCTGCCCGGCTACGCGCTCCTCGACCGGATCAGCGAACGGGTGGAGGCGGTGCTGCCCCTGGTGGGGAACTGGCCGGACGCACGTCACCGGAAGCAGGCCGGCTTCAGCCTGGAGTTCCTGGCGGACATGGCCCTGGAGCAGAACGACGATCAAGCGCTGGTGAGCCCCCTGGACATGGGCCGGAAGCTTCCGCCCGCGCTCCGCGAGGAGTTGTTCGAGGCGCTCAGGCGCATGCCCAGCGATACATCCCCTGGTTGAGCCGTACCGCCTCGCGGGCCAGGCCTCGCAGGGCCATAACGCGTCCGAGCTCGAACTCGTCGAGCAGTTCCTCCTCGGCGTACTCGCGCAGCCGCGCGTCATCCACGGTGGCGAGCGCGACGACGGTCTCGGGTGCTATCCGGTCCACGCTCGCCGATTCACCGTCGTCCGCAACGGCCTCGCTGTCCCCGAACTCGCTGAGGTCACGTCCGCTGAGCTCCGCGGCCAGCGTGTCGGGCTCATCGAGCCATCCCTTGCAGTCGACGTACGGCAGGTTCGCGGCTCCCGGCCCTCCGGGTAGGACCGATCGGGCAGCCTGCTCGGAGTCCGCCGTGAAGTAGTCGACGAGAACACCCATGGCGACCACCTTACCGATCACGCCCACACCGGCACGGGAGAAGAGCGCACACCTCAAGCGCACACCTCAAAGGGATTGGACTCCCGGGCGAGGACGCCGTGCAGTGTTCGACTCTTCGCTGACTCCAGCCCGCGAGAGCCCCGTGGAGGCCGTACGGCCCGCCTCAGACGGAGAACCGGCCGCATAGTCCCTGATCAGACAGAAAGCCCGATCCCACCATCTGGAGTCGGGCCTTCGTCAGGCTGCTCGACCTCCGCCACAATGATCATGTGATCGATCACTACCGCAGCCTCTTCGAGTGGCACCAGTGGCTGGAGGACGGACTCTGCTGGATCATCGTGCAGCCCCTCAACGAAGAGATCACGGTGGACGATCTCCTCCGGCGGCTGAACGGGGGTCGCGCCCCCGAGCATCGCGTCATGGAGTACCCCACGGAGGAGGCCCTAGATGAGCTCCAGCCCGTGTTCTTCGTCTTCGAAGGCGCAGGAACCTGGGGTTTCCTCGAATTCACCTACGGCATGGCCCCGTCCGGCCGCACCCTCGTCGAGCTCAGCAAGGAGTCACGGGTGTGGATGACGACCTGGCACTTCAAGGGGGGATACACCGTCCTCTACGCGGCCGACGGCAGGATCAGGACGCGGATGGGCGACTTCGTCTTCACCGAGCACATCGTCGAGGAAGGCGATCGGAGCATCCTGGCAGACTTGCGCATCATGCTCGACGGCCTCGACCCGCAGGACTACCGCGGCAAGCAGAGTGCGGCGTTCGCCTTCATGGAAGCGGCCACCGGCATGGGCCTGAAGAGTGAGTGGCTGGATGTGGAGAACGCCCCCGTCGTCATCCTCGACAACCCTGACGCCTGACCCGGGCACCGGCCGATCTCCTCGTCACGATGCGGCCCCTCACCCCCTCCGAGGAGATCTGCTGACTTCCCACTGACTCCGCCCGACCAGCCGGCTTCTCCGCCGCCGACGCTGCCGGTCATGGTGGGGCGATCGTTCGTCTCCGTGGTCGGCGGTCACGGCATGCGCACCAGTGCCGGGTTTCCGGCCCGGCTGCAGGAGAGCGCCGTTCCCTGAGCTCACGCTCGCGATGCTCGCGGATCGAACCCGATCGCGGGCAGAATCGCCTGATCGACGATCGCCGCGAGGTCCTCGTCGGTGGGTGGTGCCCCGGTGTCGATCAGGCGCTTGGTGACGAGGGCCTCACCGATGTCGGCCACGACCGGGGTGAGCAACTCGGCCGGGAAGCGGTCCCGGTCGGCGTAGTGCTGCAGCACGGTGCGGGTGAAGGTGCCCCCCCGGTTGGCGAAGACTCGTTCGAAGAGCGCCTTGGACATCAGCGCGGCGCTCTTCGGGTCGGTGAGGATGGAGGCGACCGCGCGGCCTGCCGGGCTGAGAGCCCACTCGACCATGAGGCGCAGGGCATGGATGAGGTCACCGCGCAGATCGTCGGCCCCGGGGGACGGCTCCTCGACCGGGTGCTGGTGGTAGAGCGCGTCCAGGAGCACCTCTACCGGATCTGACCAGCGGCGGTACAGCGTGGTGCGGGGTGTGGCCGCGCGCCGGCCGATGCCCTCCATGGTCAGCCGTCCCACGCCGACCTCCACCGCCTCTTCCAGGACGGCGTCGTGGATGGCCTTGATCAGTTCTTCGCCGCGTCGGCGCGGCCTGACGCCGTGGTCGCCCATCACCACCCCTTGCCCAGCTACACAGATGTAGCTTACCTTGAGCATTAGCTACATTCATGTATCTAATTACGAGGGGACAACCATGTCCATTGCCCCACCGACTCCCAGGGACGTGGCCGCTCCCGTCGCCCAGCGCGCGCTCGCGCCCGATCTCGCGCGCGGGCTGATGCTGCTGCTCATCGCGTTGGCGCACGCGCACCTGTACCTGCCAGGTCACGAGGTGGGCTTCCGCGGTTACACCCTCGACGGGGGCGCCCTCGACCGCCTGGTCGCCGGCGTGCAGATCCTCCTGGTGGACGGGCGCGCGCTGCCGATGTTCGCCGCCCTGTTCGGCTACGGTCTGGTGCAGCTCGCCAACCGGCAGCTCGCCGCAGGCAGGAACTGGGCTCAGGTGCGCAAGGTGCTGCGCCGCCGGAGCCTCTGGCTGCTGGCGTTCGGGTTCTGCCACGCGTTGCTGCTGTTCTTCGGTGACATCCTCGGAGCGTACGGACTGGTCGGACTCGTGCTCGTCGGGTTCATACGGCGCGAGGACAGGGCCGTGCTGCGGGCCGCCGTCGTCGGGCTCGTGCTGCACGTCGTGGTGCTGTTCGCATTCGGGCTGCTCACCGTCTCCGTACCCAAGGGCGACACGCCCGCCGCCATGGCGGACCCGATCGAGGCGACGGTGATGCGGCTGATCGGGTGGGCCTGGATGACGCCCACCTACTTCGCCGCCAGCGTGGTGCCGGCCTTCCTGTTCGGGATCTGGGCGGCCCGGCGCCGCGTGCTGGAGGACCCGGCGCCGCACCGGGGCCTGCTCTCCCGAGTCGCGGTCATGGGCGCAGGGCTGGCCGTCGCCGGAGGGGTGCCGTTGATGCTGATCGACACCCGGATCTGGACGCCGGCGGACATGCCGGCCGTGGCCGCGTACGCCCTGCACAGCGTGACGGGCATCGCCGGCGGGCTCGCGTACGCGGCGATCATCGGACTCGCCGCCGGTCGGATGCGACGTGGGCGTCCCGGCCCGGTCGTCAGGGCTCTCGCCGCATGCGGTCAGTGGTCACTGACCTGCTACCTCCTCCAGTCGGTGATCTTCGTAGCGGTGTTCGCACCGTACATGGGAGGGCTCGGCGCGCGTGTCGGCGATGCCGCGGCGTCCGGCATCGCCGTGGTGACCTGGCTGGCCACCGTGGTACTCGCCGCGCTGTCGGCCTCCGGCGGGCGGAGGGGACCGGCCGAGACCGCCCTGCGGTGGTTGACGTACAGGCACCGCTGACTCATCTGCCGACCGGTGGTGAACCACCCGCCTCGGACTGGGACCGAAGCCGTTCCGGAAGCCGCCACTTGACCACTGGAAAGATCTGCGCGATCAGTTGCCACTCCGGAGACTGCATCCATTACGCGGAGTTCGATCTCGGTCGGCAGGGCCACGAGTGGCAGTTCGGGGTCCACCGCAAACTCCTCAGCCACGAGGACCTCACGGCGGACATCGTCGGCTCCGCCCTGTTCAAGCTGGAGTTCCGGTCGCCGGTGGAGGCCGTACGGCCCTGCCGGCTCGCCCGGGACCATGGACGATTCCACGGCTGTGACGGTTGCTGAACCGGCCCCGCCTGAGCAGGCGCAGCCTGTACCGGCGGGTGCGGCGGGTGGCCAGTGACGTTGCAGGGCATCTTGTTCATCCCGCACACCGGCGCCGCCTGGGAACACCTGCCGCAGGAGCTGGGCTGACGGCACGCGAAGACCCGCTCCTCGACGAGACCACGTGGACGGCGACGGTCCCGGACGGGTGGGTGGTCAGGCTCCCGCGGGGACGGAGGCGGACGGCGCGACCAGCGGATGTCATCGGCATTTCGCCATCGCTACAGCCTGCCGACATCAAGTCCGTAACAGCAATTAATGGTCGACCGATTTGATCCGACTCGCCAATGCCCCATCACCGCTCCGCCCCTCAGGAGAAAACGTGCGACGTCGCCCTCTCGTTCTTTTGGCCACCGCGGCGCTCATGCTGGTCGGTACTCCCGCCTTCGCGGCCGGCAAGGCGGCCCCGCCCGCCGGTGACCCCGCTCGCGCGACCCTGCTCGCCCGCGCCACGCTGCCCGCCTACACGCCGGCCCCCGGCCCGCCCACCGGCGCCTTCAGCGACCCCAACAACGGCATGACGCCTCCCTACCCCAGCCAGCTGGTGCTCGGGATCTCGTCCATGCTCCTCGACGGCAAGGGCGCGTTCTGGGCCATGCCCGACAACGGTTTCGGGACCAAGGGCAACTCGGTGGACTTCCTGCTCCGGCTTTACCGCTTCACACCGCACTGGGAAACGGCCCGCGGCGGAGCCGGGACCATCGACGTGGGCCAGTTCCTCTCACTCCGCGACCCGGATCACAAGATCCCCTTCAAGATCGTCAACGACGACACCACGGACCGGCTGCTCACCGGCGGCGACTTCGACGTGGAGTCGGTGACCCGGACCCCCGACGGGTCGATGTGGGTCGGCGACGAGTTCGGGCCGTTCCTCCTGCACTTCGACAGCACCGGCAAGCTGCTGCAGGCCCCGATCGCCCATCCCTCGCTCAAATCCCCGAACCACCCGACGTCGGCGGACGGCGAGCCCACGACGGTGCAGGGCAGCCGCGGCTTCGAAGCCCTCGCCTCCTCCCCCGACGGACGCTTCCTGTACCCCTCGGTGGAAGGTCGGCTGACCGATGACGCCAACCCGTTCCGGCGCTACATCTACGAGTTCGACACCCAGAAGAACCAATACACCGATCGTTCCTGGCAGTACCGGACGGACGGCGAAGACTACCGCATCGCCGACATGCAGTCCCTCGACGCCAACCGGGCCATCCTGATCGAGCGTGAGGACGACGAGGGGCCCAAGGCCACCTTCAAGCGCGTCTACTTGATCGATTGGCGCAAGACCGACGCGGACGGCTACCTCGTCAAGACCGAGGTCGCCGACCTGCTGAACCTGCGCAACCCTGCCCACATCGGCTCGGACGACCCCGCCGGGGGTTACGGTCTCGGCGACCCCTTCAAGTTCCCCCTGCAGTCCGTGGAGGCCCTGCTCCCCCTGCCGGGCAACAGGATCGCCGTCATGCAGGACAACAACTTCCCGGACAGCACCGGCCGTGTCCCGGGCAAGACGGACGCCACCGAGATGATCGTGATCGGATTCCCGAAGCGGTAGCACCGAAAGGCGCCGGAAGGGTCTGTCCCCGGAGCTGCTGCGCCCAGGCGACGACCAGCCTCAGAAGCATCGAACAATCGGGCAGGGGAAGATGATCCTGCTGCCGGGCTGGGGCGCCTGGGAGCAGGGCATCATCGTCACTCAGTTGGTCACCCAGCAACGCAGAAGGCCGCTTCCGATCTCTCGGAAGCGGCCTCTGGCCTGGGTGGAGATGAGGGGATTCGAACCCCTGGCCCCTTCGATGCGAACGAAGTGCGCTACCGGACTGCGCTACATCCCCAAGACGTGCACTAGGTTAGCAAACTTCCGGAGCCGCTCGCGCCATTCGGAGCCGGAGATCAATCTCCGACCGCGCGGCGGGGGGTCTCGGCGTACTGGTCGAAGATCTCGTCCCGGTGCGCGGCCAGATCGATGATCTCCGCCACCGGCCGCCGGGCCTCCAGCTCGGCGGCCCGCCGGCGGGCGCGCCTGACACGTTCCGCACGGGCCTGGGCGGCGGCCCTGCGCTGTTCGGCGTCGATCTGGACCGAGACCCGCAGGATGGCCAGATAGGAGCCCAGGAGCACCACGGAGGGCGCCACGGCCCACCAGGGGATCACCTGGACGGCGGCCGTCACCACCGAGGCGAGGACCAGCAGCGTGCACCAGAGGGTCAGCCGCCTGCGCTTGGCCACCCGCAGCGCCCGGCGGCGCCGCTCGGCACGGCGGCGCTCGCCCGGGGCCCGCGCGGGCCGGGGTCCGGTCGCGCCCTCGGGCACGGCGCCGGGCTCGGTGTCGGGCCCAGTCTCGGGAGCCTCGGCCTCGGCCTCGGCCGGCTGCTCGTCCTGGGCGTACGGCTCGGCGCCCCCGTCGAGCTCGTCGAAAGTGGATCGGTCCCGGCGCAACCACATGGGAACGAGGACGCACAACCACATAATGACAATGGCCAGGTACAGAAGAGCGCTGCTCACGGCCACCTCCGGGCAGCATGAAAACGCCTGTGGTCTCTTGGCGTCTTCAATGTGCTCACGTCACGCACCGTAAGACCGCGTGTCACTATTTGACGAGTATTCAGTGCGGTGTGTCGCGAGATCTTCAAACCTCTTCATGCGGAGCGCCACCATGGGCTGCCGCTTCCCGTGCTCTCCGCCACCGCACGAGCAGGCCTCTTGGTGCGTCTTCCACCGTGAGCGCGTAACAAATATGGTCACGCCAAGCACCGTCGATGTGCAGATGCCGCCTTCTGATGCCTTCTTCCCTGAAGCCGAGCTTTTCAACCACTCGGCGGCTAGCGTGATTTTCCGGTCTGATATTCGCCTCCACCCGGTGCAGCCCGGTGGTGAAGAAACAGTGGTCGACCGCCATGGCCACGGCGGTGGGGATGATGCCCCGGCCGGCCAGGGCGCCGTCGACCCAGTAGCCGATCTGGGCCGACCTGGCCGAGCCCCAGACGATGGCGCCGACGGTGAGCTGCCCGGCGAAGGCGCCCTCGTAGGTGACGACCCAGGGCAGCGCGAGCCCCTGCCTGGCCTCCCTGCGGAGGGTGCCGGTCATCGCGATGTAGGGGCCGAGCCCCGTCCGGAACAGGGGGGTCTCGGGATTGCTCGGCTCCCAGGGGCGGAGCCAGTTGGCGTTGCGCAGCCGTGACTCCCGCCAGAGACGAACATCACGCAGGCGCAGCGGCCGGAGTCCCACCGGGCCTTCCGTCAGGGTCACCGGCCAGCCACGAAGTCGATCCACGCCCTCCATCATCCCCCCAAGACACGCCGGCGTGCCATGGAGTCCGCCAGGCGGTTCAGCGGGGATGGTCTCCCCCGCGGATCTGGTCCACGGCGTGCTCCAGCACCGGCAGGAGCACGGCCATGCCGTCGCGGACCCCGCCGGAGGAGCCCGGCAGGTTGACGATCAGGCTGCCGCCCGCCTGCCCGGCGAGCCCGCGGGACAGGATCGAGGTGGGCACCCTGTCGCGGTCCGCCTGGCGGATGGCCTCGGCGATGCCGGGGATCTCCCGGTCGAGCACCCGCCCGGTCGCCTCCGGGGTGAGGTCGGCCGGGGTCAGCCCGGTGCCGCCGGTGGTGACGATCACGTCGTAGCCCTCGGCCACCCCGGCCCGCAGCGCCGCCTCGACCGGATCGCCGTCGGGGACCACCTGCGGACCGTCCACCTCGCATCCGGCCCCCGCGAGGAGCTCCGCCAGCAGTTTCCCGGATTTATCCTCGTATATCCCGGCGGCGGCCCGGTTGGAAGCGGTGATCACCAGAGCTCTCATGCCGCCATCCTCCCAGGCCCGGTCACCGGACTCCCAGACCCGGCCACCGGAGGTCATTCCTGCCGGGTCCACATCCCGGTCGGAGGTCATTCCTGCCGGGTCCACACCCCGGTCTTGCCACCGGTCTTCTCCTCGACCCGGACATCGGTGATCACCGCCGCCGGATCCACCGCCTTGACCATGTCGATCAGCGCGAGCGCGGCGACCGAGACGGCGGTCAGCGCCTCCATCTCGACCCCCGTCCGGTCCGCGGTCCTGACCCGGGCGGTGATCTCCACACCGTCGTCGACCACGGCCAGCTCGACCTTCACACCGTGCAGCGCGATCGGGTGGCAGAGCGGGATCAGGTCGGGGGTCCGTTTGGCGCCCATGATGCCCGCGATCCGCGCGGTGCCGATCGCGTCGCCCTTGGGGATGTCGCCCGACCGCAGCAGGGCCACGGCCTCGGCCGACAGCAGCACCCTGCCGGTGGCGCTCGCCGTACGGACGGAGACGTCCTTGGCCGAGACGTCCACCATGCGTGCCGCGCCGGTCTCGTCGATATGTGTGAATCCACTCATACGGACACCATGCCCTGTGATCCGATGTCGGTGCTCATCGCCCCTGTGATCCGGCGCCGGCGCTCATCGCCCCGGCCCGCCCGCCGGCCGTTCAGAGCGGGATGACCTCCACGGTCGCGCCTCCGGGCAGCTCGGTGACCTCCTCCGGGACCACGATCAAGGCGTTGGCCGAGGCCAGGGCGGCGAGCTGGTGCGAGCCCTGCCCCCGCACCGGTGCGACCGACCCGTCGGCCGACAGGACCGCCCGCAGGTATGACCGCCTGCCCTCGGGCGAGCGGAGCGGCGAGGCGGTCACCGCGCGCACGGTCGGCGCCGGCCCGGCGGGCAGGCCGCGCATCTTCCGCAGCGCCGGCCGGACGAACAGCATGAACGACACGAAGGACGACACCGGGTTGCCGGGCAGCGCGAAGATCGGGATCTGGTCCTCGCCCACCACGCCGAACCCCTGGGGCATGCCGGGCTGCATGGCGACGCGGTCGAAGCGGACCGTGCCGAGCGGGGCGAGCGCCTCCTTGACCGGCTCGTAGGCGCCCATCGAGACGCCGCCGCTGGTGATCACGATGTCGGCCCGCAGGAGCTGGGCGTCGAGCTGGTCGAGGAACAGCGCGGCGTCGTCGGCCACGACCCCGGCCCGGTAGGCCTCACCCCCGGCCTCGCGGACGGCGGCGACCAGGGTGTAGCTGTTGGACTCCCAGATCTGGCCGGGGGCCAGGGGCGTGCCGGGCTCGGCCAGCTCGGCGCCCGTGGAGATCACCACGACTCTCGGGCGGGGCCGTGCCAGCACCCGGCGGCGGCCGACCCCGGCCAGTACGCCGAGCTGCGCCGGGCCGATGAGGGTCCCCGCCGGCAGCACGACGTCGCCGGCGCGCACGTCCTCGCCCGCCCGGCGGATCGCGTTCCCCTCCGGCGCCGACCGGCCGATCGTGACCTGTCCGGTGCCGCCGTCGGTCCACTCGACCGGGATCACGGTGTCGGCGCCCTGGGGCACCGGAGCGCCGGTCATGATCCGCGTGACCGTGCCGGGGCCCACGGCGAGCCGCCCGCCGTCGCCCGCGGCGACGTCACCGATCACCGGCAGCGTCACCGGGACCTGTCTGACGTCCTCGGCCCGTACGGCGTAGCCGTCCATGGCCGAGTTGTCGAACGGCGGCAGCGGGACCGGGGAGGTGACCTCCTCGGCCAGGGTGGTGCCCAGCGCGTGCTCCAGCTCCAGCTCCAGCGGGGCCAGCGCCCGCACGGTGAGCAGGATGTCGGCGAGGTGCTCGTCAACCGATCTCATCGGACTCATCGGGACGCCAGGAACTCCTTCAGCCATGGCATGAACTCCGGGGCCAGGTCGGAACGGTCGGCGGCGAACTGCACCACCGTGCGGAGATAGTCGAGCTTGTTGCCGGTGTCGTAGCGGCGGCCGCGGAACAGCACTCCGTGGACCGGTCCACCTTCGTCGCCGCCGCGTCCGGCCAGGGTGCGCAGGGCGTCGGTCAGCTGGATCTCGTTGCCGCGGCCCGGAGGCGTGTTCTCCAGGACCTCGAACACCGCGGGGTCGATGACGTAGCGGCCGATGACGGCCCAGTTGGACGGGGCCTCCTCCGCCGGGGGCTTCTCCACCAGGTCGGTCACCCGCACCACGTCCTGCTCGGAGGTGGGCTCGATGGCGGCGCAGCCGTACAGGGAGACCTGCTCCTTCGGCACCTCCATCAGCGCGACGACGCTGCCGCCGTAGGTGGCGCGGACCTCGATCATGCGCTTGAGGAGCTCGTCGCGGTAGTCGATCAGGTCGTCGCCGAGCAGGCAGGCGAACGGGTGGTCGCCCACGTGCTGCTTGGCGCAGAGCACCGCGTGACCGAGGCCGCGCGGCTCGCCCTGCCGGACATAGTGGAGGGTCGCCAGGTCGGCGGGCTCGCGCACCTGGGAGAGCCGCTCGTCGTCACCCTTGGCCTCCAGGGCGTCCTCAAGCTCGATCGCCCGATCGAAGTGGTCCTCGATGGAGCGCTTGTTCTTACCCGTGACCATCAGGACGTCGAGCAGCCCGGCGGAGACCGCCTCTTCGACGACATACTGGATCGCGGGCTTGTCGACGATCGGCAGCATCTCCTTGGGAGTCGCCTTGGTCGCCGGTAGGAAGCGGGTGCCAAGCCCCGCTGCGGGAACAACGGCTTTGGTCACAGGATGGAAGTCGGCCATAACCGAAACCATAGTGGAGGGATCCGTGGACAAGCTGAAGCTGCGTTCGACGATCGAGGCCGCGCGGGCCTCGATCCCCGAGGACGAGCGGCGCGCGGCTTCCGTCCGGACACGGGAGACGCTGCTGGACCAGCCGTGGGTCCAGATGGCCGGGCTCGTCGCGTGCTACTGGTCGGTCGGCACGGAACCGGCGACCCACGGGCTCGTCTTCGCGCTGTGGAAACACGGCGCCACCGTGATCCTGCCGGTGCTCCGCGACGACGACGACCTCGACTGGGCGGTCTACGACGGACCCGACACGCTCGCCCCCGGCCGCTTCGGGATCATGGAGCCGGTGGACACCCGGCGGGGCGTCGACGCGATCAGGACGGCCGCCCTGGTCATCGTGCCCGCCCTGGCGGTGGACCGGTCCACCGGCGTACGGCTCGGCCGCGGCGGCGGCTCCTACGACCGGGCGCTGGCCAGGGTCGGCCCGAACGTGCCGACGGTCGCCCTGCTGCACGAGGGCGAGCTGCTGGAAGGCGTCCCCGCCGAACCTCACGACCTGCCGGTCCGCTACGCGGCCCTGCCGAGCGGGATCACCGCCCTCCCGTACGGTGTGCCTGACGACTAGGCCGAATGCGACACAATGGTCCCTGGAGTCAGAGAGGGGGCCAGATGGGATGGGATGTCTGGCTGCTTCTCGGGGCTGGAATCGTCATCTCGGCCATCCTCGCGGTGCGGGTCGCCCACCGGAGCGGCCTGCCGAGCCTCCTCATCTTCCTGGGCTTCGGCCTGATCGTCGGCGAGTCGGGCTTCGGGCTCCAGTTCGAGAACCCTGAGCTCGCCCAGCAGATCGGCCTGGTCGCCCTGGCGATCATCCTGGCCGAGGGTGGTCTGACCACCAACTGGAACCACGTCAAACGTTCCATCCCGACCGCGCTGGTGCTGGCCACCGTCGGGGTCGGGGTGAGCATCGTGGCCGTCGCCGTCCCGGTGCGCCTGCTGCTCGGCATGGACTGGCAGACCTCGCTGCTGCTCGGCGCGATCCTCGCCTCCACCGACGCGGCGGCCGTCTTCTCCGTCCTGCGCCGCCTGCCCCTGCCCCCGCGCCTGGCGGGCGTCCTGGAGGCCGAGTCCGGCTTCAACGACGCGCCCACCGTCATCGCCGTCATGCTGCTGAGCGCCGGCACCTCGCCCAGCCTGGGGAGCGCGCTGCTGCTGGTCGTCTTCGAACTGGCCGTGGGCGCGGTCGTCGGCCTGGCGGTCGGGCCCGTGGGGGTCTACGCGCTGCGCCGCATCGCGCTGCCGGTCTCCGGCCTGTATCCGATCGCGGTGCTCGCTCTGGCGTTCGTCGCCTACGCCGGCGCCGTGCTCCTGCACGGCAGCGGCTTCCTGGCGGTCTACCTGGCCGCCCTCGTCATGGGCAACTCCCGGATGCCGCACCGGGCCGCCTCCCGGGGCTTCGCCGAGGGCGTGGCCTGGCTGGCCCAGATCGGCCTGTTCGTCATGCTCGGCATGCTGGCCAGCCCGTCGGAGATGCCGTCGGCGATCGTCCCGGGCCTGGTGGCGGGGCTGTTCCTGGTCGCGGTGGCCAGACCGCTGTCGATCATCGTCTCGGCCCTCCTCGTACGGCTGGCCCGCCTCGGCCGACTGAACTGGCGAGAACAGGCGTTCCTGTCGTGGGCGGGGCTGCGTGGAGCGGTGCCCATCGTGCTCGCCACCATCCCCTGGGCCGCCCACTCGGTGGCCGAGGGCACCGCCAAGTTCGTGTTCAACGAGGTCTTCGTCATCGTCGTCGTCTACACCCTGCTGCAGGGGCCGACGCTCCCCTTCGTGGCGAAGATGCTCGGGATCTCCACCCCCGACGAGGCCCGCGACCTGGAGGTCGACTCGGCCCCACTGGAGGAGCTCAACGCCGACCTGCTGCAGATCAAGGTGCCGCCGACCTCGAAGCTGCACGGCGTGGAGATCTTCGAGCTGCGGCTGCCCACCGACGCCCAGGTCACACTGATCGTCAGGGAGGGCCGGACGTTCGTCCCCTCCGACTCCACCCGGATCAGGATCGACGACCAGCTCCTGGTCGTGACCACCGCCGCCTGCCGGGACCCGGTCGAGCGGCGGATCCGGGCGATCAGCCGCCGGGGCAAACTCGCCGGCTGGTTCGGCGAGCTGGGCACCTGAGCCCGGCGGGCCGGACCTCGGATCCGGCGGGCCGGACCTCCGGATCGGACGGGCCGGACCTCCGGATCGGACGGGTCGGGGTACCCCGATCCTGCGGGCCGGGCCTCCGGATCGGACGGGTCGGGGTACCCCGACCCGGCGGGCCGGGCACCCGATTTTGGAGGGACGAACCCCTGGTCGGCACCTGATCCGAGTGGAATGCGACAGCTCCGACTCGCGTTTAAGCTTGTCGGCTGCGTACCATTAGCAGTCGCGTCTATAGAGTGCCAATCGGCGCGGACCAACGAGGAGGATCGCGTGCCCACCTACCA
The DNA here is from genome assembly GCF_053588315.1 of Streptosporangium sp. NPDC003464. Taxonomy (NCBI): domain Bacteria; kingdom Bacillati; phylum Actinomycetota; class Actinomycetes; order Streptosporangiales; family Streptosporangiaceae; genus Streptosporangium; species Streptosporangium sp. NPDC003464. The sequence goes on from NZ_JBSFPS010000005.1 coordinate 30,159, forward strand.
GTACGCCTGTAGTGCATGCGGCAACGAGTTCGACATCGTCCAGAAGTTCTCCGACGACGCGCTCACCGAGTGCCCGAAGTGCTCGGGCGAGCTCCGGAAGGTGTTCTCCGCGGTCGGCATCGTCTTCAAGGGCTCCGGCTTCTATCGGACCGACAGCCGCTCCTCGTCCACCAGCACGGTGAGCTCCGCGAGCACGAGCTCCTCGTCGGGCTCGTCCGGCTCCTCGGGTTCCTCCGGCTCGTCGACGGAGTCCGCGTCCGCGTCCTCGTCGTCGACGAAGACCGCCAGCAGCCCGGCGCCCGCGGCCTCCTGAGGCCACCCCTCCCCGGGGCCGGCCCAGCCGCTCCGGGAGCCGGCCCGAGCGCTCCACCGGACAGGCCGGCCACCGAGCCGGCCGGACGGCCGCTCCTGCCGACAGGTCAGCGGCCGGACAGGCGGGGCAGCCGTCCGGAGAACCCGGCGTCGCGCCCCTGAAGCCGGTTCAGCCACTCCTGCCGACAGGTCAACGGCTCGGACAGGCAGGGCAGCCGTCTGGAGAGCCCGACACCGCGCCCCTGAAGCCGGTTCAGCCGCTCCTACGGGCAGGTCAACGGCCCGAACAGGCTAGGCAGCCATCCGGAGAACCCGGCGTCGCGCCCCTGAAGCCGGTTCGGCCACTCCTGCCGACAGGTCAACGGCTCGGACAGGCGGGACAACCCGTCCGGAGAGCCCGGCACCGCGCTCCTGGGACCGGTTCAGCCGCTCCCCGGGCGATCGGCCACCGAGCCGAGCAGCTCCTGGGGTTCGGAGGCCCGTCGGGGTCCCAGCCGCGAATCAGCGGTCCGAACCCTTCACAGGTCTCCGCGACCAGCCGGTCGACCACCTGCCCGCCGGCCGGGGCCGGCTCCAGGACGCCGTCACCGGTCCGGCGGACCAGGCCACGCGCGACGAGCAGCTCCGTGTACGGCCTGCCCCCTTCGACCGTCGCCCCCCGCGACTGTCGCCCCCACCTGGCCGTCACCCCCGCCCGCTCGGCGAGCTCCACGCCCGTCTGAGGCCCCTGGCGCCCAGCCGTGCGAGCAGCCGCGCGGCGCCCGCCGGGCGGCAGGTCCGTCCCGGCCGTGTCGCCCAGGCGGCGGGGGCAGTCCCCGCGCCTCTCCACCTCGGCCGGCCGCCACAGCCCTCGCCCGGCCTCTGCGGGCGAGGATCGCTCGGCGGGCACGGCGCCGGACAGGCCCCCGATCAGGCGGAAGGCGGCACCCGAGGCGGTCACCGAGGCCACCCAGGCCGCTGAGGCCGATGGCATTCCGTTGAAGTCACCAAGACCGACGACGCTCTACTGAGGCCACCGAGGTCACCGAGGTCACCGAGGTCACCGAGACCAACGGTGTTCCATTGAGGTCACCGAGACCGACGGTGCTTCGCTGAGGTCATTGAGGTCGTCGGGACCGATGGTGCTTTGTTGAAGTCATTGAGGTCGTCGGGACCGACGGTGCTTTGTTGAGGCCATCAAGGTCATCGAGGTCCATTGAGGTCACCGAGACCAGTGGTGTTCCGCACCGCGATCACCAGCACCTGCGTCACCGGGCCGAGGCCCATTCCCGGAACGAGTGGGGGAGACGCTACCGCCGACCAGCGGTTCCCACCGAGAGCGATCAGAACGCCACACTTGACGATCTGGTTATCCACAGGCTTAGCGCTTTATCCACAGGAAAGGACTCGCCCTCCTCCGGAGGCGTCCATAACGCTAATCTCGGCGCCATGGTCACTCGCGCGGACATCGGAGTCATCGGCGGCTCGGGCTTCTACTCCTTGCTCGACGACGCCACGGAGGTCGAGGTCTCAACCCCCTACGGCCCGCCCAGCGACGTCGTCACCGTCGGCAGGATCGGATCGCGCCCGGTCGCCTTCCTGCCCCGCCACGGCCGCGACCACCGCTTCCCGCCCCACCGCATCCCCTACCGCGCCAACCTGTGGGCGCTGCGCTCCCTCGGCGTCCGTCAGGTTCTCGCCCCCAGCGCCGTCGGCTCCCTCCGCCCCGAGCTCGGCCCCGGCACCCTGGTCATCCCCGACCAGCTTGTCGACCGCACCTCCAGCCGCGCGCAGACCTACTACGACACCGGCGGCGTCGTCCACGTCGCCTTCGCCGACCCCTACTGCCCGGCCGGCCGCGCGGCGGCCGCGTCGACCGCCCGGTCCTCCCAATGGGACCTGACCGACAGCGGCACCCTGGTCGTCATCGAGGGCCCCCGCTTCTCCACCCGCGCCGAGTCCCGCTGGTTCACCGCCAACGGCTGGACGGTCGTCGGCATGACCGGCTTCCCCGAAGCCGTCCTCGCCCGCGAGCTGGCCCTGTGCTACACCTCGCTGTCACTGGTCACCGACCACGACGCCGGGGTCGAGGCCGGCGAGGGGGTCACCCACGAGGAGGTCCTCGCCTTCTTCGCCACCAACGTCGCCCGCATGCGCACCCTCGTCACCGACGTCGTCACCGCCCTGCCCCAAGACCGCACCTGCCCCTGCGGCACCGTTCTGGACGGTCTCAAACTCCCCTTCGACCTCCCCGAATAGCCACCGCCTCCCGCCCCCTCCTATTCCTCGCCTTCCCCTCCACCGGATATCGGGTCCATCGGATATCGGGTCCCCTCCACCGGATGTCGGGCTCCTCACCCCCACCCCGTCGCCCGGCGGTGGCACCCCGCCGTCCCTCGCCCCATCGATGGCAGGCCCCGCCCGGCCGTACGGCGGGCGCCCTGCCGCCACCCCCGCCCCGCCGTACGGCGGGCACCTCATCACGGGCTCCGCGCCGCCCGGTTCTCCCCGCCTGCTGTCTGCTACCTGTTCCCCCGCAACGGAGCATGGAGCACAGGGGCACAACGGAGTAATGGAGTAATGGAGCCAGTCATGCGTGCCTTCCGCCGTCTCCTCGGCCGTCGCCACCGCCTCATCGCCGCCGTCGTCGCCGCCCTGGCGATGGCGTGCGCCCTCATCGGACTGCGGCCGGACACCGCGTCGGTGACCGTCCTCGCCGCGGCCAGAGACCTGCCCGGCGGCACGCTGGAGGCCGCCGACCTGAAGGCGGTCGCGCTGCGGCCCGACACGGTCCCCGACGGCGTGGTACGGCCCGGCGCCCCGGTCGCCGGGAGGGTCCTGGCCGGCCCCATGCGGCGCGGGGAGCCGCTGACGGACCTCCGCCTGCTCGGCCCCGGGCTGCTGGCCGCCCACGGCCCCGGAACGGTCGCCACACCGGTCCGCGTCGCCGACCCCCAGAGCGCACGGCTGCTGTCACCCGGCGACGTCGTCGACGTCCTGGCCGCCTCCTCCACCTGGGAGGGCGCCGTCCCCGCCCGGACCGTGGCCGAAGACGTCACCGTCATCACCACCCCGGACGGGGAACCTGACCGGGGGGCGCTCATCGTGCTGGCCACCACCTCGGAACAGGCGGTCCGACTGGCCTCGGCCCAGGCCGGCGGGCACCTGTCGATCACGATCAACCATCGCGGACGATAGCCGCCGGCCGCTTCCCCCGCTTCCCCACTTTCCCCGGACTCTCCCGCATCCGGACGGGCCTCCCACGCCCCAGCCGGTCACACCGGCGGCGCGGGTCACCACGACAGCGAGTCCCTACGGCAGAGAGTTCTACAGCAGCGCGTCTACAGCGGAGAGATCTAAAGCAGGGAGCCCAGCTTCGGGTCGTACTCCCAGTGCCAGGGCTCGAACGGGCTGATATAGGCCCACTTCGGGTGGAACCAGCCGAACTTCTTGCTGTTGGCCTCCAGCCAGTTGAACTGGGGTGACCGGAAACGCTCCACGCCCCCGCACAGGTCGACGGCGAGCCCCAGACCGTGGTTGCTACGGCCCGGGACCGCCGCGAAGCCCGGGCGGCGGTAGTAGACCGACTGCTGCTCGGCCAGGTTCCGGTAGCTGTCGGTCACGCACATGGGCCTGCCGAACTGCCGCTTGTACGCCTCGTTGAGGCTGATGAACGCCAGCGCCGCGTCTCCGCGCAGCTCGTTGCCCCGCTGCTGGAGCGGGCACAGGTAGGCCTTGGGGATCAGCCCGTTGGCGAACTCGTTCGCCGACAACGCCTTGGTCGGGGCACAGCCCTCCGCGGGCTGTCCGCCCTTGTCGACCTTCACTCCCAGCTTCACCAGAGCCTGGGTCAGCGATTTCACGATCTTGCTCGAACGGACCCTGAGCGTCTCGATCTCGGCGCCCATCTGTGCCTCCGACAGCAGGGTGCCCGCCCGAAGCTCCTGCGCCTCGGCTGCCAGCCGCTCGCGCTCGACCTGCAGGCGGCTGCTCTCCTGGAGGATCTGATCGCGCTGGGCCACGATCTGGGAGACGGCCGCCATGGCCCGCAAGGTCGACGCGTCGGACGCGCCGGACAGGAAACCGGCCACGTCGCTGCCCATGGTCTGGTGCTGGTAGAGCTGCCCAACGATATCCGACAGCGGCTGCCGCACCTGGGCGAAGGCCCTCTCGGCGGCCTGCAGCTCGCGCAGCTTGGCGGTGAGCTCCTTCTGCGAAGCCTGGATCTTGGCCCGCCGCTGCTCCAGGGCCTTCGTCGCGCCCTCCAGATCCTTGGACGCCTTCTCCGCCTCACGGCGCAACTCCGTGAGGTTCACCGGCTCGCGCCGCAGCCCGTCGAGGCTCGCGGACTCACCACGCGCCCCACGGAGACCGGCCGACTCACCACGCAGCTCGCTGATGCTCGCGGACTCACCACGCGCACCGCGAAGACCGGCGGACTCACCACGCGCCCCGGCCAAGCTCACGGACTCGCGGCTCGGCACGGCATGGCTCGTGGATCCGCGGGCGGCGACGGGCTGGACCTCCGCCGACGCCCGCTGCGTGGCAGCGGCCCCCGGCAAGAGGGAAGTCATGGTCGCGACAACGGCGATCAGACCCGCTGATCGACGAGGTGGCACTTTCGACCCCTCCGTTTGCGAACTCGTGACCTGGGTCAGGCACGCACGTTACTACAGCTGGCTGAGTGCCCGGGCCGGGCCCAGCACAGCCGATATGCGTTGAACACCCCATTTAGCAGCCCGCTCCCTCAGGCCTCTCGCCGCTCTTGCTCCTTACAGACCTCCCACAGCCAGGTATCCCGCCACTCCCCCGGACAGCCGAACCCGCCCTCCGTCTGCGCCGGCTGCGGCGGCGTCCGCCTCACCTGAGGCGGCTCGGACCGCCGGGGCACCACCTTCCGCACGACGTCGGGGACGTCCACCGGAGCGGCGTCCGCCGCCGAGCGCCGCACGTCGGCCACAACCGGGGACGTCCACCCCCCGTACGCCTGGACCGGATCCGGGGAAGGAGAGGGCGAGGGAGGAGGCACCAACCTCGGCTTCAGGATCACATCCCGGCCGGGCGCCACCACCGACGCCACGGCGGGTCCGCCCCCCTGAGCCACCACCCCCCGGGGCCCCACCTTGGCGACGTCCCCCCGGAGGACCCGGTCATATCCGGTGAGCTCGGCCACCAGAAGACCGCCCGCCAGAAGCGCGGGCGCCAGCATCGCCCCACACAGCACCAGCGGCCGCAGCGCGCGATGCCCTCGGATACGCTTCCGTCGCCGTTCGATCACGGAGCGCGACATTAGCCATCCCAAACCCCGGATCTGTGCCCACTTGCCGCCCTTTTACCGCAGCTCAGCGAAGCGATAACCCGCCATCCACCCCTCACCCACCCACCGACCGCACACGCACTCGCCATTTTCGCTACTCTTACCTGTAGCCCCTGCCTCCGTAGCTCAGGGGATAGAGCACCGCTCTCCTAAAGCGGGTGTCGCATGTTCGAATCATGCCGGGGGCACTCTCTTGACCAGCGATCATGCCCTTGACCTGGGCATGTCTTTTCGATCGCCATCCAGCTCTGTGCAGTCATGTGCCAGCGTAGGCAGCCGTATGTCAGTGGCTGTGGGATATGCGTGGGATGGATCTCGGAGCGTTTCCGCAGGTTGTCTCGCCCCTGAGTGGGCCGTGGTCACCGATCCCACAGCACCGGCCGGCAGCCGGAGCACGGGCCTACGGGGCGAAGCCGACCCCGCCTAGGATCGGGCATCGTGCAGCGATTGGCGCTCTTCGACCTCGACAACACACTCATCGATCTGGACGCCGCCTTCCTGCTGTGGGCGCACGAGTTCGCCGAAGGGCATCGACTCAGCCGGAAGGCCGTCGACCACCTGGTCAAGCTGGACCGCAACGGCCTGCCCCACCGCGAGCTGTTCTTCACCAAGGTGCGCGAGCGGTTCAAGCTGTCCGCTTCGGCAGCGGATCTGTGGGCCGCGTACCGCCACCGGATGCCCCACCTTGTCAAGTGTCGTCCCGAGGTCATAGCCGCGCTGACAGAGCTGCGCGCGTCCGGATGGCGGGTCGGGATCGTCACCAACGGGACAGCGGACAACCAGCTCGGCAAGATCCAGCGGACGGGCCTGGCCGATGCCGTCGACGGCTACGCGCTCTCGGGCGTCGAGGGCATCCGCAAGCCCGACGTCGGCCTATTCGAGATCGCCGCCAAGCGATGCGGTATGAGTCTCGTCGGCGGGGGCTGGATGGTCGGCGACCACCCCGTCGCGGACATCGGCGGAGGACACGCGGCCGGCCTGCGAACGGTCTGGATCGACCGCGGAACCCGGGCCGGTCATGAGCGCCCCCCCGGACCACGTGGTCACCGACGTGATCCACGCGATGGACATCCTGCGCGCCGCCGATGAATGATCTTCCGGAGAGCTACCGAACACCCGGTAAGACGCAGAGAGGCTCTGCCATGAGCAGCGAAGCCCCAGAGAGGCAGGACAACTTCGGCGCATCCGACCCTGGGTGCCGAAGGGCTGCTGTGGCTCTGATGAGTACGGGTCTCTCCATCCTTGCGCTGTTTGCGATGCTCCTCAGCTTTATACCGACCAGTTACAACTGGGATCCAGAAATGCCCGAGTTCAGCGATCCGGACTCGGTGCTCTTCGCCCTCCTCTTCTCGGGGTTCGGCTTGTACATCGCCACAATGGTGCTTCTGATTCTGCGGCGGCACAGGGCGACCTGGATCGCCTACCTCGTTTTTGCAGCACTGAACGGGTACAGGTTTGCCGAGCTCGCGCTGCACTTCCAGGGGTGACTAGTCTCAATGAAGAAAGGCCCGGACTATGCCCATGCGACCGGCAGGATTGAGACATACATCCGTTCTGCCTATCTCTGCTGTGACCGCGTGACGCATCACAGCAGGTCTATCGGGCAGCGGACAAGGATGAGCCTCTGCTAGAGCCGAACAAATATCTACTGCGCCAGAACCCTCTCCACCCTGGATTCTCCCGGCCGCCCCGGAGGCCGGACTACCGCACCACGACCTTGCCTACTCCTGAAACATTCCGGAGCACCGACTTGACCGCGTCCACCGCTCGCCTGTCGGTAATCTTGATCTCGTAGCTCTCGACCACCTCATGAAGGGCGGGCGGCTCGCCCAGCATGTACTCGGCGACCTTGCGCGTGTGCTCGGCCTCCTGGAAATAGACCTTGTCGATCCCGTCGACCGTCGCGAGCACCGCCTCGATCGCCTCTCGCTCCTGCCCGGTGGGCCGTCCCCGCCCCGTACAGGGCGGTTCCTGTTCCAAGCCCTCCCCGCAGAGCTGGACCGACAGATCCGATTTTCCGTCCCAGAAGAGGTGCTCGGTGGAGAAGTTCACGGACACCACGCCAGGCAGGTCCTCTACAGCCGCTCGCAGGCCGTCCATCAGGGGACGCGTCGCGTCCTCATCCCCGACGTTCCGCAGGTGGCCGTCGAACGACGGTGGAGCCTCCTCCTCGGTGAGGAGACCCTCCTCACCGAACTGCTCGGCCGTCTGCCTGGCCGCCTCTTCGGCACTCACAAACATGAACTTCTCGACACCGGGCACTCCGCGGATCACCGTCTCGACCGCTCGCCGCTGCCGGTCGGTGACTCCGCTCCGGCATTTCTCGGCGCCCTCGCCTTCCCCCTTCTTGTCCGGACAGAGCCAGACGGAGAAGAGCGTCTCCGGCCAAGGCCCGTCGGGCGGGGGCAGGACAGTGAGGGACGGCCGTTCCTGGAGCAAGAAACCCGTCGCCACCACACACAGGACGACGGCAACCACCGTAACCATCACCGCTATCAAGAGTCGCCGCCGAGGAACAGCCGACACGACCTTGTCAGAGCCAGAGACGCCTTTTGACGGAGCGTCTCCCTCACCAGGGCCGCGAGTCACCAGGCCAAGATCCTGGAAGAACGGTGCGCCGGTCAAGCCTCCGACATCACCTCGCCTCCAACGCCCCGGTCATGCACCTGCGCAAGGTGATGGGCAGCGGCCATGGTCGCGACCTACGTCGACAGTTTCAGAGCCGTCCAGGCCGGTGCTACACCAGTAGAGTTCTGCCCCATGGCCCGCCGGCTGGACTTCCACGACGCCCCCGAGGCGCCCACACCCAACGGCCTTGTCCCCTCGGTGAATGTCGTGGTCACCAACGATGCCGGGGACATCCTGATGATTCGCCGCACTGATGGCAGCAGTTGGCCCTGCCCGGCGGCGCGATCGACCTGGGCGAGTCCCTTCCCGAGGCTGCGATCCGCGAGACACTGGAGGAGACCGGAATCAGGTGTGAGATCACCGGTCTGATCGGCACCTACACCGATCCTCGGCACGTCATCCTCTACACCTCCAACGGCGAGGCTCGTCAGGAGTTCTCCATCGTGCTCACCGGTCGCGCCGTCGAGGGCGAGCCGACACCAGGCGACGAATCTCGCGAAGTCCGTTGGGTGCCACGCAAGGAGGTCGAGACGCTGGCGGTGGACTGGTCAATGCGGCTGCAGATCGGCCACTTCCTGGCTGCCAGGGCTGTGCCGCACATCGGCTGATACCGCTGTCGGGTCTTTGTGGTCATCGATGCCCCAGGATGTTGACCACGCGGCCATTCGAGTCGCGGACGAAGAACCGGCGGACTTCCCACTGCTCGTCCTGCAAGTTGTAGCCGTCACTACCGCCGGACTTCTTCTTTGTGCTTTTCGGGAACCCAGGTGGCGCTGTGGACAGTCCCTGTGTGTGGACATGTCAATACGTGCCCGGATACGTGACGGGGATACAGAGGCGTTCGAGCAGCTCTTCGATGAGTTCGCCCGATCGGTGTACGGCCATGCCTTCCGGCTGACGGGCAACTGGTCGACCGCCGAGGACGTGACGTCCCTGACCTTCCTGGAGGCCTGGCGGCTGCGGCACCGCATCGACGTCGGCGGCGGCTCGCTGCGGCCGTGGTTGCTGGGCATCGCCACCAACATCGCGCGCAATACCCGGCGGGCGGCCCGCCGCTACGACGACGCCCTGACCCGGATGCCCAGAAGCGAAGAGGTCTCGGACCTCGCCGACGAGGTGGTGGGGCGCATCGACGACGCCGAGCGGCTGGCTGCGATCCGACGGGTCTACGGCAGGCTGCGCCGCCAAGAGCAGGAGGTGTTCGCGCTGGTCGTCGGGTCGGGCCTCGGCTACACCGAGGCGGCCGAGGCGCTCGGCATCTCGGTGGGCACGGTCCGGTCCCGGCTGTCCCGGGCGCGAAGGAAACTGGAGAAATTCGCGGCTGAAAGGGAACCGCCTCGGCCGTCACGACAGGTAAGAGGTGACCGCGATACCGCGGTCCGGTTCACAAGGGAGGAGTACCGATGAACGCAGGCGAGCGAGAAGAGCTGGCTCGGCTGCTGCCGTTTCAGGTGGAGCCCGAACTCCCGCGGGACCGGCACCGACACCTCAAGGAGTTCGTGATGACCGAGATTCACCAGGACGCTCGACCCGCCAGGCCGAAGTGGCGGCTGCTGCGCCCTGTCGTCTTGGCCCCGGTGCTGGCCGCCGCCGCTGCCGTGGCGATCGCCGCTCCGCTGCTCCTCGGCGGTGGCGAGGCTTATGCCATCTCCAAGAAGGACGACGGCACCATCCACATCACCATCAATGAGGCCAAGAACCCCGAGGAGCTGCAGGCGGACCTGCAGGGCATGGGGCTCAATGCGGTCGTGGACTACATCCCCATGGGCAAGAGGTGCAGCCCGCAGCCCCGCAGCCAGAGCTTCCTGTCCAAGGAGGAGGCTTCCCTCGTCATCTGGCCGAGCCAGGAGGAAGGCTTCACTATCGACCCCAAGGTCGTCAAGGACGGCCAGACCGCGGTGCTGGAGTTCAGCGTCTCCGAGAAGCCGGACCTGCAGGTCGCCGGCATCTGGGCGCGCGTCTCCAACGGGCCCGTGGCCGACTGCAAGCTGGTCGACAGCACCGAGGCCCCGCTCGGCCCGCCCCAAGGCAACTGACCAACCCACTCCTCAAGGTGCGGCAGGCCGCTGGGCCATCCCCACGGGGGCGCCTGCCGAACCTTGACGAAGCCCTCAATGAAGAAGGCCCCGGCTTGTGCCAGGGCCCGAGACGAACATCTGTGTCGATCACCCATCGAGAGCGCTGCTGATCTTCCCGTTCATCCGTTCCTGCTGCCCTTCCATGCACTTGGCGTACACCCGGTGGAGGACCTCCACGCCGTGCCCGGCTCGCTTGGCCACCTCGGTGGCCGGTACGCCCGCGTTGAGCCAGAGGGACAGGGCGGCGTGTCGCAGGTCGTAGGGCCGGGCGGCGAGCGGTGACCTCACCTGCTCATCAGTGAAGACAAGCGCACGGGCCTCCTGCCAGACGTAGGAGCACGCCGAGCTGGAGTAGGAACCTCCCTTGGTCGTCCGGAAAAGCCGGCCGTCGTCCTCTGTGCCGTAGGCGTCGATGTGCTCACGGAGGATGGCCACCAGGGCAGGCGGGATGGGGATCTCCCTGGTTTCCTTCTTCGCCCGATGCTTGAGGCTGCGCGACTCGTGGGTCTCCCCCGAGTTGGTCCATCGCTTGTTCGCCTGCGGTCGCGCCCTCTCCAGGATGATCTGACCCCATCCCGATTCGGGCAGAGTGCAGTTCTTCAGGCGAAGGTCTGCCGCCTCTTCCGGCCGCAGACCCGCGTAGTAGATGCAGGCGAACAGGGCCTTGAGCCGGACGCCCCGGGTACGGCCGACCTTGGGCACGGCGGCCAGGAGCTGCTTCGCCTGAGTCGGATTGATCACCGTACGGGGGTCAACGACGGTGACAGCCTTGGGTGGCTTCCACTTGATCCCGTGCAATGGGTTGGTCGCGAACACCTTCTGTTCCACCGCCAGCTCCAGGAGGTGATGAAGGATCGCCCGCTTCCGCCGTACCGTGTTGGCCGCGGCTTCCTTGCCGTCGAAGGTGACCGAGATGGCGTCCAATGCGATCCGGACAACGCGTGCCTCCTGGAGATCCGCCACCGGAAGGGACGCCTTCTCCAGCCAGCGCAGCGCCACGGTCTGCGTGCGGGTCAACGTCCCCCGCCGGTCCTCCGGGAGCAGCACATGGTTACGTAACACCTGCCGAAGCTCGTCGTCCTCCGGCCGATCCGGAATGTCGGCAACCAGCACTGGGATCAACGACAGCAGCGCGTACGCCTCGGTCTCCCGCGTCCGCGGAGCTGTCCTCCGCCACCGGCCGACCACATACGACTGCGCGAACCGCATGAAAGACGGTCCCGAAGGCTCGGAGTCCACCAGCATCGAGACCGGCAACCCGGTGGCGACGTCGAACGCCTCGCCCTTCCTCGCTGCCTGGCGGAGGTCCGACAGGAAGTTCTCGGCCAGCGCCTTGGTCCGGAAGGTCTTGGACCGTGACTTGGTGCCGGCCTTCCAACGCGCTTCGAAGGATGGCGCCTTGCTGGACTGGTTCCGGCGGACTTCCCAGATGCGCACTTCATAGGTGACGGTCACGACGCCTCCCGCAGCGAATCGAGCCACGCTTCGAGGTCGCTGCGCCGGACACGCAGCTCGTCATTGGGGTACTGGATACAGACCGGCGCCTTGCCGAGCTCACGCCACCGGTAGAAGGTGCGGCGAGAGACTCCGTTCAGCTCGGTGAGCACTTCGGGCAGAGTGAGGAGCTTGTCGTCACGTCGAGGCATCAGGCGCCTCCCCCGAGCGTTGGAGGCGCAGGTAGAGGTTTTCCGGTCAGCGCGGCGGCGAGGAGGGCGTCACCGGCCGAGAAGCCCTTGCCCGCGTACTCCCAGTTTGCGATCACGAGGACGGTGTCCTCGGCGAACAGGGGCAGGCGGCCGGTGGTGATCTCTTCGGTGCGGGCGAAATCGCGGCGTTCGTCGCGGATGGAGCCCATGGTGGTGGAGTAGTACCGGGAGCGGGTGGAGAAGTGGCCGCGGAAGCCGAGCATGTGGGCCCACTGGGCGAGGCGGAGGTCGGCGAGCTCGTCGAGTTCGCCCAGGCGCCTGCATTCGGCGATGAGGCGGCGGGGGTGGTCGCGGAGGTTGAAGGTTTCCAGGTCGTCGAGGGGGTTGATGCGCCGGTCGAGGGTGCCGACGCATTCGGCGGCTTTGGTGGCGTACTTGGCGATGTAGCCGGCCACGGCCTGGTCCGACAGCTCGCCGTCCATGGTGATCCGGCGGATGTCGAGCTGTGGTCCCCAGCGCAGGATGCGCGAGGGTTCGTCGCCGATGGCGGGGACGGTGGCGGTCACCGCTTTGACGGCGTGCTGGACGGCGTGTGTCAGCATCTCCGCCGTTGCCCAGGCCGGGGGCGGCGAGGTGGGCCCGTCGGGGCCGTCGAGGCGGATGACGGCGTGGAAGTGGACGACGCCGCGCTTTTGGTATTCGGCGACCTTGGCGAAGGAGATGGTGACCTGCTCGCGCAGCTCTCGCAGAGTCAGGCCCGCGGTTTTGGCGACGCGGCGGCGCAGGGCGTCGATGACGTACTTCCACAGCTGGGGAGCGAGCGCGTTGAACAGCACGCTGCCGGTGTAGTCGTAGCAGTCTGGGCAGAGCGGTTCCCCAAGACACGTCTCGTTGTCCCCGTGCCGGGCGGTGCAGGACATGACGCGCCCGTGCGGGCAGGTCTCGGCGTCGCGGCGGGCGTGGCAGGGCAGGACCTTGCCGTTCTTCTCGCGCCGGGTGTGGACGGCTCCGAAGGACGGTGCGGTGAGAGTGACGAACAGGCACGGGTGGGCGTTCACCGTGTCCGGGACGCCCTTGCCACCGACCAGGCCGGCACGGATGAGCTGGTAGGTGTCGGCGCGGTAGACCTCGGCGCAGGACGGGCAGCGGGAGGCTCGACGGGTCTTGCACGGCAGGCGAAGCACGCCGTCGGGTTCACCGGTGGTGGTGTAGCTGTGCAGGAGCCGGCCGGTGGCGCGGTCGACGTGCAGGACGCGGCCGCGCATGTGGATGGGCTGGCGACAACCGCCGGTGGCGCGGAGCTGGGCGGCCCAGCGGGGGTAGTTACGGTCGTTGAGGCGGGTGATCATGCCTGTGATCGCGTGCGGATTGGGGTGGGTTGTGGGCAAGATGGTCTCCTCCTTTCACTCGTACGGGTGAGGGGGGATGGCCCCCGACCTGGCAGGCGTCTTGGCGGATGTACGGCCAGGCCGGGGCGCCGACGTCTCAGCAGAAGCCGAGGCCGTCGCAGTGTTCGCAGGTGTCGCCGTAGCTGTCGACTCCGGTGCCGCCGCAGTGGCAGCACCGCCACCGCTTGGGCGAGATCACGACCGAGGTCACCTGCTCATCGGGCGGGTCAGAAACCATGGGGCGGTTCGCCGACGGCGCCGTCCCGGGCTGCGGCGAGGATCGCCGTCACCTCGAAGTGGATCGGCCCGAAGCACCGGGCGGCCGTGTAGAGCCCGTGCGGCAGCAGCCGCGGGTCGACCTCCGTGCCGAACAGTGCGGCGATCCGGTCGACCTCGGCGCGCAGGCCGGTGTCGGTGCTCTGCTCGGGGTAGTAGGTGATGATCGTCGGGTCGGTCGGGACGGGGACGGCGGGAGCGGTCTCCATGAAGGCGGCCAGATCCCGAAGACCGTGGATGAAGGCGGTACGGCGCTCGGCGTCAGTGGACATGGATGGTTCTCCTTTCACAGGGCGTCCGACACCGTGCGCAGGTGGCGCAGCAGGTCGGAGGCCAGTTGGTGGGACACGCCCAGACGAGCGCGCAGGGTGTCGCGGCTGATCGGCTTGCCCTGCGCGGTCTGGTATTCCTCAGCCACGCGTCGGGCGTAGTCGAGGAGCTCTGAGGACGGTCCGTCCTGTTCGGCGGGGACGGGCGTGGGAACCGGAGCCGGTTCGGGGACGACCTCCGGGACAGAGGACGGGGAAGGTTCGGGGCGGGGAGCCGAGGCGCGGCGTTCCAGCATGGAGACCGCGACGAGGAACGCGCCGGCCGGGGTCGCGGCGGTGATCCAGCCCCACGGGGACGGATCGGCTTGGTTGAGGTTGGCGGCCAGGGACAGGACGATTCCGGCGACCAGGACGAGGGTCGGCCAGGAGATCCAGCCGTCCCGGACGCGTCCGGTCTGCTTGTCGCGCTGGCGCTCGCGGGCGGCCATGACACAGGTGAGGTCGACGCATACGGCGACGGCCCAGGCCATCCAGCCGGACTGGCCGTGCTCGGTGGCGGTGTCGCGGATGTGGGTGAACGATCCGGCACCCGCGATGGCGGCCAGGACCAGGATCGGTCCGGCATCGAGCAGCCGGCGGGCAAGGCGTCGCATCGTGTCCCCCTTTCAGCAGGTCAGGCGTTGAGCAGTTCGGCCAGGTCAGGCTCGGTGACCTCACAGGCGTGGACGCCTGCGGTGATCTCGGCCCAGGACGGAGCGAGATCGGCGTACATCCGGGCCGCGTGCTCGGCGGCCTGCGCAGAGACGTGAAAGGAGCGCGCCCGGTACCACTGGCCGTCCTGGGAGGCCACGATCGCCACCCCCGGTGTCTCGGCGGCGATCGCGCGGGCGGAGACCAGGGCGGCGGGATCGAGGTCGCCGAGGGTCATGGTCGCGGTCTCGGGATCGTTGACCCGGTGGCAGATCCGCCCCGAGCACTGGGCACGCAGCGCGGTGACGCCAGGTCCGAGGTCGGAGCCGATCCGCTGGCCGCAGCAGAACAGGTAGATCCCGAAGGCCCGCCCAAGCTGGGCCACCCGCAGCAGCGCCGTGGAGGTCTTGGCGATCTCGTCCTTCTCGCTCTTGTCGGCCATCAGGTAGAGCTCGGCCAGCTCGTCGACCAGGACCACGACCGGCACCGGCCGCACCGCCGGAGGGAGCTGCCAGAGGTTGCGGGCGCCCGCCGTACGGCACAGGCCCATCCGGTCGAGCATGAGCGCCACCAGGTCGTCGAGCAGGCCGACCGACTCGGCGCGGGTGGTGGCCAGCGCCGACAGGCGGCAGCCGTACGGGGTGAACTCCACGCCGCCCTTGAGGTCGAAGCCGACCAACGCGACCGGTTGCGGAGCCAGTCCGACGATGAGGGCGTTGGCGAGGTTGGACTTGCCGGACTGGGTGGCCCCGGCGTTCAGCCAGTGCGGGACGGCCCGAAAGTCGATCACCCAGGGTTTGCCGGTCTCCAGGCGGCCCACGGTGACCTTGAGCAGCTCGTCGGACGGCGGAAGCCGATCGACCCGAACGAGCGGATCTCGGATCGTGGCGGCCAGGACGACCCGTCCGGGACAAGGGGACGACACCCGGACGGCGTGCACGCCCCACGAGTGCGCGAGCCGCTCGGCGGCCTGGGCGTAGTCATCCGGGATCTGCCCCTCCAGCAGGTGGACGGTGACACGCCAGCCGTGCCGGGTCGGCAGGGGCAGCCACATCCATGGCGTGGTGTCGACGGCGACCCGGCGGAAGCGCCGCCGTACCTTCACGGTGCCGGTGGACACCAGCGCGCCGGGGGTGAGGGTGAAGGCCCAGCGCGCCCGCTTCTTGGTCAGGCCGCAGCCGAGGGCGACCTTCCGCCAGGAGGCTCGGACGCCGATCGCGGTGAGCGGGTAGCCGGCCACCAGCCAGAAGGACCGGTGATGGAAGCGCTGCCAGGCCCAGAGCACGACCAGCATGCAGGCCAGGGCGAAGAGCAGCAGCCGCAGGGATTCAGGCATCGCCGCCTCCTCCTAGCTTTCCGGAGACGGGGACGATCGAGGTGGCCTTGTAGCTGATGCCCCAGCGGGAGGTGCCGTTGCTCGGGATCTCCCAGACGTAGCCGACCATGCCGGTCGGCACGACGTCCTGACCGGGAGCGATCGGCGGTTCTCCGGAGGTTCCGATCTTGACCAGCTCGATCCGGCCATATTCGTCCTCGGCGAGCAGGACGGACTCGTAGACCTTGTTGCCGTCCTTGTCGGTCTTGATCTTGCCGGTGTCCTGGTCGACGACGCGGGGACGGGCGGCTTTGACGCAGGTGAAGCGGAGCCGGTGGGTGTCGACGGGGATCGGGATGGTGCGCATGAGTAGACCTCCTTGTTCGTCTCGGTCAACATAGTCAACCTAGTTAGCCTGGTTGTCAACGTTCTCGTAGTTGGCTTGGTCGCGTCTTTGTGCTGAACTAGGGAGCACGCGCGACGGAAGATGGGGCGGATGGTCAAGAACACCGGGCGACCCGGCTACCTCCAGATCGCCGACGACCTGCGCGAGCAGATCCGGCGCGGTTCCCTCGCCCCCGGCGACCCGCTACCCTCCACCACCCAGCTCGCGACCACCTACGACGCCTCGCTGAGCGTGGTGAAGCTCGCCGTCGGCGTCCTACGAGCCGAAGGGCTGGTCATCGGCCAGCAGGGCAAGGGCGTCTTCGTCCGCGAGGACGCCACCCCGACCCCGCCGGCCTCCGATGAGCTCTCCGAGATCCGCGCCACGCTGCAGGACCTGTCCGCGCGATTGGAACGGGTGGAATCCAGGCTTGCCGAGCGCGAGTAGCGCGCTCATCCCCGTACGTGGCAGCCGATGACCCGCCGGGCCAGGCCCGCCGCCCTGCTCGGCGGGATGTCGCCCAGGCGCATCCGCCGGTCCTCCTGGCGCATGCCGACCAGGACGAGCACGTAGCCGACGGCTACGGTCGCACTCAGCACGAGGCCGATGATCAGGGGGATCGCAGTCACGTCCAGATCACCCCCGCCTCGACGATGCCGCGCGGACGGTTGGCCGGACGCCGGGTCTGCCCGCTCCTCTTGCCGACCGTCCTGCGCCTGGCCGCCTGACGCCGCACCCACCGGTCCCGGGCCCGGCACTTGCGGCAGCGGAACCGCCTCTGCTCCAGGACCGCGCCGCACTCGCAGGCGGGGGTCTCGTCGATCGGCTTGATGTGATTGATCACTGTCGACTCTCCTCTCGGTCGCTGCTGGTGGTGCCTTGCGATACCGAGAGTGCGACAAAGAGTCAGGACGTGATCACTACAGGATGGGACATGTTCAGGACGTCCGGTCTACGATTGCCAGGTCCCCGGACGTCCCCTCTACGGGCAGGTGAGATGGCGAACGAGCGGCTACGGGTAGCCCTTCTCGAACACGGCACCACCGTCGATGCGCTGGCCGAAGCTGTCCGGGTCGACGCCAAGACCGTGGAGCGGTGGATCACCCAAGGTCGCATACCGTACCGAAAGCATCGTTTCGCGGTCGCCAAAATCCTCGGCGTGGAAGAGGCCTACCTGTGGCCGGACGCGCTGACCCCCAAACAGGCCGCAGCCGTCTCCGGAAGCGAACTCGTCACTGTCTACCCGCACCGCTGGGCCGTACCCAAGGACACCTGGGGACGTCTGTTCTCCGCGGCCCAGGAGGAGATCGGCGTACTGGTCTACAGCGGCATCTTCATCGCCCAGGACACCGGCATCATGCGCACCTTCGCTGAGAAGGCCAAGGCCGGTGTGCGTGTCCGTATCCTGCTCGGCAACCCGGACGCACTCGAAATCGCCCAGCGCGGCGCGGACGAAGGCGTCGGCGACGGCATGGCCGCGCAGACCCGGATGGCCCTGATGCTCTACCGGCCGCTACAGCAGGTCGAGGGCATCGAGATCCGGTTGCACCACACCATCCTGTACAACTCCATCTACCGCGGGGACGACCAACTTCTCGTCAACACCCACATCTACGGCAAGTTCGCCGCCGACGCCCCGGTCATGCACCTGCGCAAGATAGTGGGCGGGGACATGGTCTCGACCTACACCGACAGCTTCGAAGCCGTCTGGGCCGGCGCCACCCCCGTAGAGTCCTGAGTCATGGCCCGCCGCATCGACTTCTACGACGACCCTGAGGCGCCCGCGCCCAACAGTCTCGTCCCCTCGGTGAACGTCGTGGTCACCAACGACGCCGGGGACATCCTCATGATCTGCCGCACGGACAACGGCAACTGGGCCGTTCCAGGTGGAGCCATCGACCTGGGTGAGTCCCTGCCGCAGGCGGCCATCCGGGAGACGCTGGAGGAGACCGGCATCACGTGTGAGATCACGGGCCTGGTCGGCACCTACACCGACCCTCGTCATGTGATCCTCTACACCTCAAACGGCGAGGCCCGCCAGGAGTTCTCCATCGTGCTGACCGGCCGCGCGGTAGCCGGCGAGCCAACGCCGAGCGACGAGTCCCGCGAGGTGCGGTGGGTGCCCCGTGATGAGGTCGGCTCGTTGCTGATGGACCGCTCGATGCGACTGCGGATCGGGCATTTCCTAACCGACACCACCGGGCCGCACATCGGCTAGCTAGGCCGGTGTCAGCTCCGCCATCTGCGACCAGCCCTCGCCGGGCACCTCGACGTTGATGATCTCCGGTGTCTCCGCGATCACTTCGGGCATCCACGCCATGGCGGTCTTGAAGTGCTCGGAGCCCACGTGAGCCTCACCCGCCGCCGATGAGGCGAACGCCTCAAGCAGGACGAACTGGTTGGGCGTCTCGACGCTCCTGGACCACTCGAAGAAGACGTTGCCCGGCTCCTGCCGGGTGGCCCGGGTGAAGTCGTCGACGAGCGAGAGCCATTCCTCACTGCGTTCGGGACGGACGGTGAACTTGACGGTGATGAAGATCATGAGCTGGTTTCTTTCGCTGTGCTGAAGGTGCGTGCTCTCCACGTGCGGGTGCCAAGCGCAGGTGCTGCGCCGGGCAGGCACGCAGCGCCATGACCACGATAAACGAGAGCCCAGCCGGCCAGCCGCCAGGGCATCCTGGGTCCGGCCTGCCGTCAGCGGCCGTCCCGGCCATCTGGCAGAGCGCCGTTAGCCAGCGCGGCCTGCACCGCCTGCACAGCTGAGGTGATGCACGGGGTCGCGTTGCTGATCGAGCGGCTGACCAGATGTTCGGGGCCGTAGCGGGAGTGGATCTCCGCCAGCCGTACGTCAACTTCCAGGGGGAGCCCGTCCGGGCTGGTGGTCATATCGCAGTAGGTCAGCGCCTCCACCAGTTCGGGCCGTTCCTGGTCGAACTCGGCGTTGAGTGTCTCCAGCAGGCCGCGCTCGGTCGCCTCGTAGACCGCGCACGAGTGATGCGCGACCAGCCGGACGAGCTTGTCGTCGGCCTGGTGAACGTCGCGCAGGTAGCGGGCGCCGTCGAGCGGGTGGAAGCCGGTGTCGATCAGCTCGGGCGCGTACCCGATGTCGTGCAGCCAGGCCGAGGCGGTCAGCAGGTCGGATTCCTCCCCAAGGATCGGCGCCAGCGACTCGGCGCGTGCGGCCACCCCTTGCGTGTGCGCCCACCGGCGCGGCAGCGGCTCGGCAAGGAGGTGGCGGGCCAGGTCACGCGCCCACTCAGCTTGTCCCATGCGGTTCACCATAGATGCCGGTCCCCGAGGTGAATCCAGAGTTGTGGACGAGACGTCTCAAGACGTCTCAGTCTGACGCGAATTGAACAAATCGGCCCTTGCCGTGCGCTGTCACGATCAGCCCCTCGTTTCTCAGCTCGTCGAGAGCCTGGCGGACCGTGTTACGCGAGGCCCCGTGGTGTCTGCGCAAGGCCATCTCGCTCGGCAGCCTGGCGCCGGCCACGAGAGCCCCGGTACGGATCTGCTCCCGCAGATCGTTCGCGATCACCTGATACCGGTAGGCCGGCCCCGTCTCCTGGTCGGGGTCGTTGACCACGCGTCCCCTGCCGGGCAGCGCGGTGATCAGCCCCTCGCCCTCCAACAGCGCCAGGCCGCGCCGGACGGTGCTGCGGGCTACTCGGAAGTACTCGGCCAGGGCTGGTTCTGAGGGCAGGGTGCTTCCTCGGGGATACTCGCCAGCGGTGATCTGGGCGCGGATGCGGTCGGCGAGCTGGCGGTAGACCAGCCCGCCGGTCAGCCATCGACTCGTGGCGGCTCTCATCGGATCAGCCGCGGTACGCGTCTGCGATCTTGCCCACGTTGACGCTGAGTACTCCCTGTTCGCCCTCGCGCCAGCCTTCGCGCGCGGCAGCGGCGATCCGCTCGGCGGCCTTCAGCAGATGCAGGGACGAGGTCCGCTCGTCGTGCTGATCACCCCAGTAGAACCAGTGGAACGCCATCTGCACGTACACGCGCCGGGTCCGGAAGTGACGGTCGACGACCTCCAGGCAGGGCTGCCCGCCGCCGTCCACGATCAGGACCGTGGTGGTCTCATGCGGCCGGAGTTCGATCTCCAGAGCGGTGAGAAGGTCTTGTTGGTAGGCGCGCTGTCGCTCCCGTGCGATCGTCATGCGGTGAACTCCCGTCGGCGTGGAGGGCAAGGTCCGGATGCTGGACCCCGTGCCGACGAGCTTCGTCCGCGTGGCCGTTTCCTGACACCACAACTAGGGGACGTCTAGGGACGTTTTATGTTAGCGTCGCAGGCAGTGCCCCTGTCACGGAAGGCGCCCCCATGAACGAGAACCTTCGCCACGCCCTCATCCGAGCACGGATACAACCCCTCGACGTCGCCACCCACTTGGCCGTCGACCCCAAAACCGTGAGCCGCTGGCTGAGCGGTCGGGTCCCACACCCCCGCCATCGCCTGGCCGTCGCCGACCTTCTCCAGGTCGATGAGGACGACCTGTGGCCTGAGAGCGTGCGCCAGAGGCGAGGACTCTCCACCGAGATCAAGGCCGTCTATCCGCACCGCTGGGCCGTGCCGGCGGATGCCTGGCGCACGTTCTTCGAGTCCGCGAACAAGGAGATCGGCATCCTTGTCTACAGTGGGCTGTTCCTCGCCGAGGACGCCGGACTACTGCGCATCTTGGCTGAGCGAGCGAAGGCCGGGGTGAGGGTGCGCATCCTGCTCGGCGATCCCGACAGCCCGCATGTGGCAGCCCGCGGGGTCGAGGAAGGCATCGGCGGCGACGTCATGGCCGCCAGAGTCCGCAACGCCCTCACTCTCTACTGGCCGCTCCGAGGCGTCGACGGAGTCGAGATCCGGTTGCACCGCACGGTGCTCTACAACTCCATCTACCGCGCGGACGACGAACTGCTGGTCAACCTCCACGCCTACGGCACCCGAGCCCCTGAGGCGCCCGTCATCTATGTGATACACAGCCAGGCTGACAGCCCGGCGACGACTTACCTCGACAGCTTCGAACGCGTCTGGATGAGTGCCGAAGCCGCAGTCCAGAGGGTCTGATCAGCATCCTGCTCAAGATCGGAAGAAACTTATCTGTTCGTCTTCAAGGCCGTCCGCCTTCGGCGGGCGGCGCGCTTCGGGGCGGTCGCTGGCCGCGCTGCGGCTCTCCGGCCGGTCGCGGCCAGCACCGCCTCCGCGCCACTACAGGAGGGCCTGGATGCTGGTCCCACCACAACAGCCAGCGAAGGCTCCTGCCCGAGCCAGAAGAGACACCTCCCATATAACTCTTTGATGGATGGCCAGCTATAAGATCTTCCCTTGCGTATACGATTGAGCTCCAACACAGTCCTTCTGCACACTCCTCGGAGACGAAGGGTGAGCAAGTTTTGAACCGTGGAACAGGAATCGCTGTACAGCGAATTTTATTGGAGCCAGCATGTCCCGAGACACTGAGCCAATTCATCTACTCCCTGGAGAGAAGATTGATTTCGATAAGGACTCAGAGGGCTCCACTGATACGCCTATCCGTCGCAATCAAAGCGACTTCAGAATAGTAACAGAACAGGCGCGCTATCAGGTTGCACAGATTCCCGACCTAGTCAGTGGCGGCGAATGGAACCTCAATCCCGAGTTCCAACGCCGCCACCGATGGACGACACAGAAGCAATCGCTTCTTATTGAATCTATCATGCTAAACGTGCCCATTCCTCCAATCTTTCTTTACGAGGCCGAACTCAGCAAATTTGAGGTAATGGACGGCCTACAAAGACTCACAGCTATTTCGGAGTTTTATAGGGACACATATCAGCTGAGCAACTTGGAATACTTCCCGCAACACAACGGTAAACGCTATTCTGATTTGGATGACGTATCACAACGAGGTATCGACAGGCGATATCTGAGTGCTGTAATCCTACTGCATGAGACAGGCGGGCCTTCTGGGCGTGAGGCGGACCTACTAAAACAGCTCGTCTTCGAACGAATTAACAGCGGGGGGGTAGACCTTACTCCTCAAGAGTCAAGGAATGCGCTTCTTCCGGGAGCGATGAATCGGCTGTGTCTAGAACTTGCAGAGACGCCCAGCTTCCGTCGTCTTTGGCGAATTTCACCTAAAGATCCAGTGGATGGAGAAGCCGTACGGGTCGAGGACCACCCCTACTACAAATCTATGTACGACGTCGAGCTCGTTCTGAGGTTTTTCGCGTACAGGCAGCGCCTAACCTCAGGAGGTCGTAGTCCACGAAATCTAACGGTCTTTCTCGACGATTACCTCAGGGCGGCCAACCGATTCCGCCAGAGCTTGCTCGATGACCTTGGTGAGCTATTCACG
This sequence comes from Streptosporangium sp. NPDC003464, assembly GCF_053588315.1. NCBI lineage: Bacteria > Bacillati > Actinomycetota > Actinomycetes > Streptosporangiales > Streptosporangiaceae > Streptosporangium > Streptosporangium sp. NPDC003464. The sequence continues at coordinate 52,768 of NZ_JBSFPS010000005.1, forward strand.
CAGACCTCGGATCTGATCGAGGAGGTTCTAGGTGAGCGCGCGTTCTGGCTGAGGCGTATCAGAAGGTCGAACTGGCAATGGATTGAAGAACCAGCAATCGTGGCCTATGAACCCATGATGCTCGCATTCAGCCAAAGATTGGCACATAAGTCAGAACTCATACATCGACGCAACGACATCAGCGACGGCCTCGGAGGCTTCTACGAGGAGAACGGGGACAGAATCGACGGAAGGAAGGTAAATCCCCGGGATCTGGAGGAGAGGAACAAACTCTATCTTGCGTTCCTTGACAGTTATCTCGAAGGCCGGAGCTAGCTGGTGCTCGAGATTCTCAGATCTGCCCAAATACGCTTCGACGATGTGGTCTCAGTGCTGAAGTTTGATGAGAAGCTTCAGACCCTAGCCGAAACACGCGAGTCTTCAAGAAGGCCAGAGTGGCGACGTTTAATCTACTCCGGAGCGATCATTAACATCTATGGGAGCCTAGAGCAATTCATCGATGATATCATCGCTCGCTACGCTACGCTGTGTGCCGCATTCTTTCCGGAGTACTCTCTTCTCCCTGAAAAATTGAAGGCGGCCCACGATTCTCAGGCCAGACAGCTCTTGACCCGGGATAGTGGCGGCAGGCTCAGCCGCGATGACATCGACGAAATGCTGAGGTGTCTCGCCTCCTGTTTGGATGGAGGAGCAAGTTACTCGCTGAGCGGCATCGCCCTAAGCTTCCATGATCGCAACTTGAAGGCCGAAGTAATCGAGGAAATGCTGGCCAGAATCAATGTTGCCATCAGCGGGCCAATGCGACGCCTCGAGATTAAAGGGGCCAACGACAGCGTTCTTATGGGGCTATACAAGGACACCGAAAGCATCCTGAGCGATCTGGTCACTCGAAGAAATGAGATAGCCCATGGGGACTACTCAAACCTTTTGAGCTCGGAAATTCTAGAAGCGATCGTGAAAGTTCTGAAGCTACTTGTTCAGGTAATCTTCGACGAGATTAGGAAGGCGACATTTCTACATCTCAACCCGGATTCGGTGGGATACGTTAAGAACTACTTCGCTCAGCCCAATGCACATCTAGTCGAACTGACTGCAGCCGAGATCTCCGTTGGTGATATGATATTCGGCATCGAAAAAGGCTCGTCGCGACTTAGAACCGCGACAGTGATAAGCCTGCAAGATGACGGTACAGAGGCCGACTGCCTCGTGAGAGATGCACTACGTGCAAGTGACGGCTGTATCGGACTAACTCTATCGCCCAGGGTGGTTTTTGCAAGCAAGATCCACTCACTGAACGCCGAAATAGCCGAGTTGCTAGTTGATAGTCATTTTGAAACGGCAACAAATTAGCGGCATACGCCAATTTGTTTAGTATAGATTTACGCAGATCTGAGACAGCTTCTCAAAAGGCGTAATCGAACAGGATACGCCCCTCTTGAGTATCCAATAAGGTCGGCACAAGGACCTGGCTTAGTCGTTCCTCAAAACAGTCTCCAGGAACTCTCCCCTTCTCAGGACCTACATACTGGCGCCATCGGGATGGATGCCTCGGCTTGGCCGTCACAGTCCAGACCCGCTCGATGCCTACTTGATTTAGCACGTCAAACAGCCACCTTGCCTGTCGCTGCAGGCTGAGCCGCACGGGTCCACTCATCCCGCCCACTCCCCAGGCGATGATCACTTCGTCGGCTCGTTCCAAGGTGATAGCAAGCGCCGCTTGAGCTTCCTCCACCTCGGAGTCTCTAATCGTGGCCCGGTTCAGCGCCGCAGCATCCTTCGTCGGTACATTGATCAGGTTGGCCACAGCGATGCGATCACAGCCGACGAGCGGCAAAATAGAGCAGACATTGCGGTACGTGATCGTATCGTCCAGGGGCTTCAGCGCTGGGTTCAGCAGGACAGCGCACAAGGTCCGCCGGCGAGCCCACTCGCCTCGATCAGCTCCCTTCGGCTCCTTGGCCTGGGGACTGCTCACCCGCGTCTTACCTCCATCACAGCGTCCTGGACGCACTTACCTGGAAGGTCATGTTATCCACAGGGAAGCCGAGAGTCCGCCCGCAACTGTCGAGGAACATGGATACTTGTGCGCGTGTTGAACCAGCAAGCAGACCTCTTCGAGCAGTCCGCCATGCTCGAGACACCAAGCGATGGCAGCCTCGCTCAGATCACTCGGGACGCCGTGCCATCAGTGAGTGCTCTTGAGTCTGGCTTCCCCGCCGGGCTCATCTCGGCAGCAGCGGAGCGTGAATCTTGGCGCAAGGAGGTTCATCGCCCCGCTACCCACACGCACAAATGGTGGGCACAGCGACTGGGGTCAGTGTTCCGTGGAATCCTTGCGGCCGCTGTAGCCCGCGACGAGGCAGATGCTGTCGCTTGCTACTCCGGCGCCCTTCGCCTTCCGGGGCTAGTGGTATGTGATCCGTTTGCAGGGTCAGGAACCACTCTCGCAGAAGCCGCAAAACTAGACGCAAGGGTGATCGGTCGCGACATTAACCCGGTGGCGACACTGGTTCAGCGCCAGGCGCTAGCGATCTGGGACAGGTCCTTGCTCGATGCTGCCTTCAAGAAAGTGGAGGCGCAGGCCAGGAGGGAGATCGATGAGCTCCACCGAGACAGATATGGGCGGCCCGTTCTCTACTACTTCTGGGTTGCCCTCGCTCAATGCCCAGCATGCCCGCCAGAGGCTGAGCCGGTAGAGCTGTTCAGCAGGTACATCTTCGCACAGCATGCATACCCAAAGAAATATCCGACTAGTCGGGCAACGTGTCCTCACTGCCACGCGGTCAACGTGGTCAACATTATTGAGGATAAGAGCTTTGTGTGCCATAGCTGTGGGGTCACGTCGGGCCTCGAAGGCCCTGTCAACAGAGCCTCTATGACCTGCCCGATCGGCCACATTACAAAAGTCATCGATGCTCTCAATGGGAAGCCGCCGGCGCATCGGATGTATGCAAAGCAGGTTCTAGCCGGAGACGGTTCACGGCTATATGAGCCTATCGATGAGTACGACCTTTCTCTCTACGAGAAAGCGGAGCGCCAGCTTACCGAAAACCGCGCTAACTTGGTGCTCCCAACGGGTCACCTCGACGACGGACACAATACCCGTCAGGCTATTCGCTGGAATTACTGCAAGTGGGATCAGTTCTTCAATGCACGGCAGCTCTACAGCCTTGGCTTGCTAGGCGCCGCCATTCGGGATCTGGAGCGAGGACCAGAGCGTGAGGCTCTAGCGGCTCTATTCTCAGGCGTCCTGGAGTTTAACAACCTCTTCTGCTCTTTCAAGGGTGAAGGAACCGGTGCCGTCCGGCACATGTTTTCGAATCACGTCCTGAAGCCTGAGCGTACCCCCCTAGAGGCCCACCCTTGGGGAACGCCTGTATCGTCAGGATCTTTCTCGACTCTCTATCAGTCGCGAATCATTCGCGCACTTGAGTACAAGCTGCGCCCACACGATCTAGTCCCCGGGAGTGGGGATTCTGACCGACGGTTCGGCTTGTCTCTTCCGCTTCAGTCCGGAATCGGCGATGCTGAAAAGTTTCGCGCGGGAGAGTCGGAGGCTTACGTAAGTAATGGCTCCTCGACGTCATTCGATCTCCCGGACTCGTCCGTAGATCTGATCATCACAGATCCGCCATTCATGGACAATGTCCACTACAGCGAACTGGCAGACTTCTTCCATGCGTGGCTTCGGCAGATTCATCCCTTCAATGGCTATCCCACGAGTGTCCACACGACGAGAAATCCGGAAGAGGTGCAATCAGCCGATCCAACAAAGTTCGGCGAGGCGATCGCATCAGTGTGGAAGGAGTGCGCACGCCTTCTGAAGCCCAGCGGACTCCTCGCATTCACCTTCCACCAGGCCCGAATCTCCGCATGGGTAGAGCTAGTGAAGGCTCTTGAGTCGGCAGGGTTGGTTGTCACGGCTATTCAGCCGGTCAAGGCCGAAATGAGCACAAGCACAATAAAGTCGAGTGCAGCGGACCCATCCAATCTGGACTCGATTGTTGTATGCCGCTCCGGCAATAGCACCTTGCCGACCGCCGAAACCGTGGACCAGGTAGTGGCACGAGCCGTTGCAGGTTTGCGTGAGTGCCAGGAAGCCAAGATCAAAGTAGGGTACGCCGATGTCGAATCAGTTCTGCGAGGTTCAGTCCTGTCGCTTCACACGCATCCAAGGAACGAAGATTCCTTGGATGCGCTCGCTACGGCCGCAGAGCTAGCCGTCGCCACTGCTGCGAGCACGCTCGGTATAAAGTCAAACCGTGCGCGCGGAGTTGCGGATTAGCTGCCCTGAATGAGACGTGTCACTCATCCATAGGAAGCTCCGCTTGGACGGCGGCCCGACTTCGCGATGTAACTGGGCCACCGGCGGCGCCTGCGAGCCGGTAGGCAGAGAAGCGATGTTCCCTACCGGCCGTCGGGTTAGGCTCCTTCTCCGTCACCAGCTCATTTGTTCTTAGGTTGAAGGAGTATTCGACCACGAGGTAGTCAGCTTCGGTACGTACGAGATTTCCTACCTCGACGAGCCTTTCATCAGCGATAACGCCTTCAGGCGCGATGAGCGTTGCTTGCCCGTCCGTACCATCAGCAAGAGCGAACGGCGTTGGGATGACGTACATCTTTCGATCCCGCACCAACACGTCGCCATAGTTCCCGAACTTGAAGCTCTTATTCTCGTGCACGTAATCGCGTGTGCAATTGAAGAAATCGCCATGGCAGACGACCAGATCGGTTACGGGATACTCCGAACTGGGAGCCTTTTTTGGGTACCGCCCAAAAACGTAGTATACGGTGCGTCCATCGTGGACACCACTTGGAAGCTGGCTATTACTGTCAAAAGATGCTGCGCGGCCAGGGAATGCTAAACCCTTGACCTCATACCCTTCGGGATAATCAATTAGAGAGAAATCTGGATAAGTGTTCCGTCCAGGCTCCTTGTATGGGACGCCTATTGCGTCCAGTCGCGCGCCCACCCAATTCTGGAAGTGATACTCCTTGTCGGTCGCGCTCACGCGACTGATCAACACTTCATCTCTGCGGGCCTCAGCGCAAGCCACGAAGACATCCGCCACAGTCGAGTGACTCCCTGTGCTCAAAGTACTTCCCTCCCGTGTGACTCCCGTTGATCAAGAGAGGGTATAGCCTCAGGAGGCGTCTCGGTGAGGCCCAATTGAGTTCGCGTTCGGAGCCGTGGTCGCCCTGCGTTCACTATCCAAGGGTGCCAGCCATCGACTGACGTTGCGGCAACCCACGAACCATGCACGAAGCGAACTTGCCCAGCAGGTATGCCGGTAGAGGATTCATGCAGGTCAGGGGGAAGTCCGCGCTCTCGCAGCCCCCTTTTCCTAACCTGGATGCTGTACAGCAACACCGCCGAACAGCACCTGTTGTCACCGCCCAGCAAAGTAGCTCGGCCGGCGCGACGAGGACATCAGCACTTCCTGTCGGCAGTTCGCATCGAAGTGGTCAGGGCCGTGACGATCGCGCACTTCGCCACCCGCCGACCATGGCGGGGGCGATCGAGGCCGAGGTCCTCCTCCGTCGGGCCCCGGCACCGAGTGACCGCGGCTGAGGTGACTGCCCTGACAGCAACGTCCCCATACGCCGCCCCATGTGCGCCACCGTCCACACACGCCCGACCAGGATCTCGATCAGCGATCGGGGTGGTTGCTCCGCCTGAAAGCGGAAGGTCGGCGCGCGCTCTGCAGACCAGGCTCGGTCGTCAGCCTGTACTCGGACGCTCTACGAGGTCACGAGCAAGGTTGAGCAGGTGAGGTAGACGCAGGGTTCGGCCGCCGCTTCCGGGTAACGGAACGTGTAAGGACTCGGTCCAGTTGGTAGGAATCGCTGCCGGTCCGTACACGGCTCCGGCCAAGCCACCGGTGACCGCGGCGACGGTGTCGGTGTCGCCGCCGAGGTCGATCGCAGTGCGGATTGCATCCTCATAGCTGCAGGTGGTGCGCAGTGCGCATACGACTGAACCGAGACAGGGCCAGACGGCGCCGTTGAACTCGGTGGCCTGGTCGGGATGCCAGCCGGGGACGAGAACGGCGGCATAGCGCTCACGATGGTCGGAATGGACAGCGGAGAGGGTCAGGGAGACGTCGTCCAAGGGGTCCGCACCATCCAAGGCGACGCGCATCAGGTCGTGAAAGATCGCGCTACCTTCCCACGCTGCCGGGTCGCCGTGGGTGAGGGCGGCGATGTTCCGAGCGGCGTCCATGGTGGCCTGCTGACCGTCGCGGGCGAAGTACACCGCCGACGGGGTAACCCGCATCAGCGCACCGTTACCCGCGGCTCGGTGGCTGCTCCGGTAGTGAGCGGCGGCGGCCTGATCCCAGGGCAGGCCGCGGGTCAGTACGTCTTCGGTCTGCAGTCCGATGTCTTTGGGATCATCGGCCGCCCACCGCTGGAAGCGCGCGAAGATATCCGGCAGGTCCAAACCGCCGCGCTCCAGCAGCGACTCGGCAACATGAACAGCCATCTGCGTATCGTCGGTGGCCTCCCCGGCGTCCCAGCCGCCACCTCCACTCATCTCGCCGCCGGCAGCCGGCACCGGAAAGCGGGAGGAGAACGCGCCCGCCGCGCCGAACTCGAAGGGAGCACCTAGCGCATCGCCCACAGCCGAACCGACGACCGCGCCAATGGCACGCTGCACAAGATTCACATCCCCAAGCTAGTTGGCGTTGCAGTATCGGGCTGTAGCGCTTCGCGGTGGATGATCGCGCACAAGCTGATCAGGAGCAGTCGGTTAACGCCGGGGTACTTTGTACGCGGCGTTTCAGGGGCAGCGATCGCCATGCCTCAGGACGGACGGTCATACCGCTGCGGGCTTCCGTTCCTGGGGCCTGGGGACCCTGCAGTACCGGTTGCCAGATGCAGCCATAGGACTCTGATCCGGGGATCACACAGGCGTTCCTACAGCCAATCGCGGGCCACGAAAGAGATAGTGGCTGGAGTCACGTCGCATCATCTGACACTTCAGGCCAATCCCGACGATTCGGTTGCTGCCGTAGATGGAGCGCAGTCCAATGGCCTCACGCCCTGGCCCTCAAGCTCGACCGTCGTACCCGAAGGAGTCACACATGACCCGGGAGCAAGTGGAACAGGCCTTACGCCGAGCCGAACAACTCACCGATCAAGCCAGGCCATGCCTCGACCGGGCGATCGCGCTCATGGCGCAGAACGTCTGGACCGGCCCGGCCGCACAACGCTTCGCCGACGAACTAACCGCTCAGCGCCAAGCCCTCATCGGAGCCTGCGCAGGCACGGTCGACGAACTCCGGGCGCTATTAGCCCGCACGCCAGCCGACAGCCGCGGCTGACCCATGGGTCAACTGGAGGGCATGGTCCCTGAGGGAGTCCGCAGCCTGAAGGACGCACTGCGCCAGGCTGAATCGTCGCTGGACTCCATCGGCGAGGAGTTATGGAACATACTGCGCGGGGCCTGGCTGTCGACCGCCTCGGCCGACACGGTCCGTCAGGTATCGGCGTGGGCTGGAACTCAGGGCCCGGAGATCAATAAGCGGTTGGTGCTCCTGGAGCGCATGGAGCTGGACAAGCCGGAGCTGTTCGGCGCTGGCAAACCGCCAATATCGGTCGACGACTCGATGTTCGCTCCGGGAGCGGTCCTGCCCACGACAGGCGGCTTCTGGGACCGCGTCGGCCAGCAGATCCAGGACACCTTCGACCCGAACCTGATCTCCGGCAACCCGCTGACGGAAACGGTCAAGGGCACGGTGGAGAGCGTGACTGGCTTGGGCAAGATGGTGATTGACTACTCTCCTGCCCGGGCGGTCGTTGACTTCATGGGCTGGCAACGCAGCGTCAACGACCTGGGCCAAAGCCTGCTCTACGGCATTCAGAACCCGACCGAGTTCGCCAAGTCGGCGCTGGTGGGCTTCCAACCCCGAGCGGCATTCGGCCGTCTCCTCCCGGACATCGTGGCAGCCGTCACCACGGCCGGCTCCAGTGGCGCTGCCTCAGGCACCGCCAAGGCCATCGGAGCCCTGGGCAAGGCGGCCAAGGGCGTAATAAGCCCAAGCCGACGGCCACGCTCTCACGCTTCGGGGAGCGCTTCGAACTTAAGGGGAAGGAGGTGCCACCGCTGTTCCGGGGGGACGGTCGGACACTGGACAGAATCTTCGAGAACGGTATGACCGCTCGCGACCCGGACATGAGCATCGAACAGCACCTCTCCGGCGAGAACGGCCTGATCGTCGCCTCGAAGAGCAAGAACGTGGCCAGGGGGTTCGCCGTCGGGCACAAGGGATACATCTATGAGATCGATGATCGCGGAAACGGTATGGAAGTACCGTACAGCCCCGGCTTCAAACACCTCAAAGGCGAGCAAGAGGTCGTGTTCAAGCGGATCGATCCATCGCAGATCAGAGGAGCCTGGAAGCCGGGCAAGTACGGGAGCGCTGACGACGTCTGGATTCCGAACCCCAACTACGTGCCGAGGTGAGCATGAACGACCTCGAATTGGTCAACTTGGCGGACGAATCCCTCCTGCCATGCCGGGTGACAACGCAGACCGATGGCGAGACGTACGAACTCCGGCTGACTCGCGTAAGCGCTTCGCCGATCAGGGTTCTCTCCTCGATCGACTTCGAAGACGCCTTGCGACAGCTGAGAGCAGAGCTGGAACAGCAGAACCTGCTGTTGCTCTGCAGCAAGTACCGCCGCGACGCTTTCGTCTCCTCGATGTCACGTCAAATGAGTGAGGGCCTGTCGTGCTACCTGATCGTCGCCGGAGAACCCGTATCGCCAGAACTGCTCGCCGATAGCCTCGGGCCCGCACCCAGGAGTGATGTCGTCACCGCCGAGGAGGCATCGAAGTTCATCAATGAATGGATCGCCAGCTTCGACGACTGACGAGTCTCTTTGGAGAGGGGCATTGGCTCTTGGTTGGTGTCATGCCGACACGCCGCCACGAGGAAGCCACCAGCCGCGGATCTTGCTAACGCCGATGCTAACAACGTCCCTGGACACCGGCATACGCCCCTGGAAGATGATCAATCTGGAGAAGCCACCGAGCAGGCACTTCTGACAGCGGTAGATCTCCGTGGACGATCTCGAACTGGCTACGGATCAGAAGGTTGGGGTTTCGAGTACCTCCAGCCGCACAGCAGCAAGAAGGACCCTGAGCAGGGATTATCCGCTCAGGAGCCTTCTTCTTTTCTTATCCAGCTTCGTTCGGCCGGGAAACACCGGAGAGTCATCGCGGCCCCTGGACCGCGGTCAAGACCGCCACGCACAGGGCCATCGCTGCGGCGAACGCGCCGCCACTCACCAGGGCCGATTCAGCGAGTCCCGCTCCGGTCTGGCTCTTCAGTATGCCCGCGACCAGGGCGATCATCAGGGAGAAGAGCCCCGCGATCGCCAGCCACAGGGCCCGGGCGGCACTCGGGCCAGCGGGAGGTTGCGTGTCCATGCGGAGTTTCCTTCCTCAGAGATAGGTCATGCCGGGTTGAGAGTGAGCGCCCCGCTCATGAGGCCCTTAGTCAGCAGGGCGCGGGCGTCCGTGGCGGCCGTGACCAGTCGCCGGTGGAGCGAGATCTGCAGGTCGAGATCGTGGAGCAGGGTGGCGACACGCCGCTGAAGGGGCATCGGAGGCAGCACCACCGGTAGCTCCCCGAACGAGCGGGTGCTGATAGAGCGCGCTCCCGCGGAGGCCGAGCGGTCGTACACCCAGTCGAGTACATACGGCTGTGACAGGAAGCCAAGCAGATAGAGCGGATCGAAGACCTCCGGCTGGTGCGCCCGCAGGCGGAACAGGTTGTGGTGCGGCAGCCAGCCGCGGTGCTTGTCGCGCACCAGTGCAGGAGGGGCCAGCGCGCCGGACCGGATGCAGACGATGTCGCCGGGTTTGAGCAGGTAGCGCTCGTACGCCGCGGCGAATTCGGCCGAGATCTCCTCCTGGCCGGAGTCGGTGATGCAGCCCTCCCGCAGGTGTCTGGGCCGCACCATGGGGATGGCGCCGTCCGGCGAGCGTCGCTCGTCGCGCAGCCGCGAGTATGAGGGACCCGCCTGGATCTCACACACCTTTGCCAGTGTCGTGCTGGTCCAGCCGTCCGGGAGTGAGGACAAGCCCCCCGCCCCTCGGGCGAGCGCCGCCGCGTGCGCGCCGGCCACCTGGCCCGCCTCGTTCGCCCGCGCCTGCGCCTGCGTCAGCCGCTCGAACGCGACGGCGACGGCGCTCAGCCCGGCCGCACCGTCCGGCGGCTCGTTCGCCAGATAGTCGGCGGGGTTGAGCGAGAAGTCGCGGGCGTGGATGTCGCCGGGCGAAACCACTCTGCCGAGGCCGTCGTTCGCCTCGTGCTCACCGCCCGGCGCCTGGCCGTCACGCCACCGCTGGTACGTGGTCACGATGGCGTTCAGGTCGTCCGGCGACAGGGTCCGGTGGTTGCGGAACTTCGCTGCCCGCTCTCGTGCGTCGATGAAGAGCACCGGCGTGCCGGAAGTGCCCGGCCGGCGCAGCAACCACACGGACACGGGCACGTCCGTGGCGGCGAACAGTCGGCCAGGCAGGGCGATCACGCACTCGACCACGCCGGCGTCCACCATGTTGCGGCGGATGTCCCGCTCGGCCTGGTTGGCGGACGTCCCAGCGCTCTGCGGCATAATCACGGCTGCCCTGCCGCCGTCTTCCAGCGATTGCAGGACGTGCTGCAGCCAGGCGAAGTTGTCGTTCCCCGCTGGCGGCGCGCCGTACGGCCAGGTCGTCTGGGCCCTCTCCTGCGCCGTCGAGCCTGTGTTGAACGGCGGGTTCGTGACGATCACGTCCGCCCGAACCGCCAGCCGGTTCCCGCGCGCCTCCCACGGAGTGGACGTGCCGACTTCCAGGCTCGCATTGGCGCCGCACAGGGCCAGGTTCATCGCGGCGTACCGGAGGGTCTCCAGGCGCGGGCTCTCGCCACACACGTCCGTGTTCCCGCCCGCGGCGACGGCGGTCGCGACCAGCAGTTCGCCCCCGCGGACGTACGGGTCGTAGATGCGCTTGATCCCGGTGGCGCCGGAGACGACGAGGCCGGCCATGAGTCTGGTCAACGCGGGAGGCGTGAAGAACTCGCCGCTGCGCAGCGCGAGCAGTTCCTCGTACCTGCCGAGGAACTGCTCGTACGTCTCGCGCCCGAGGCCGGCAGAGAGGCGGACGACCTGCCTGAGTTCCTGGACAGCGTGTGGGGCCAGCCGCACCAAGGAGTTCTGCAGCCCTGGAGGCACGCCACGTCGGCGCAGCGCCTCGTCGGCTGCGTGCCCGATGCACTGGAGCAGTTCTTTGGCCTGCTTCGCGCCGCCGATGCGCATGGCCAGTTCGTGCAGCTTCGTCCAGCGCTCCCGCTCGGCCACACGCAGGAAATTGAGCGTGAGCAGCAGAGCCAGGTAGTCCGCCATGGCGGCGGAGCCTCTGACCGCGTCCGCCAGCGCCAGCAGCTCGTGCAGCCGTCGTACGTATCCTTCGCTGGGCGAATCCCCGACCGCAGGGGGCAGCGCTCGTTGTCGGGCAGTCTGCGGCGGACCCGGTCGCCGTAGGTGGTGCCGGGGGGCTCATCGCCGATCAATCTGTTAGCCGGGACGCGGCGCGCGTCCAGCCAGGTGAGCACGCTCTGGAGCTGGAAGTATTCCGCTTCCCCCGCCGACACGGGCTTAGGGAAATCCGCGTGCCGCCTCTCCCAGTTCGTGACGGCAGGACGCGCCACCTTGGCCCACTCCGCGATCTCCGTCCGTGTGATCAGCCGGCGGGCGTTACCCGCCTCCGCTCGCATCTCTCGCTGCTGTGCCATGAGCAGGACTGTAGAGGGGACGACAGCCCTGCGCCCTCTGAGCACTGCAGGTGCGCAACCTAAGGTCGGCTGGTGTGCGGTTGCGCATGCGTCCCCGAGATCGTCGATATGCCCCTGATCTGCAGGAAAATTCTTCAGACGACATCCAGTCGATCTCACCGATGGAGTGGAGTACCAAAAGAGGGTTAACAGATTGACGGGGCGATAGAACTCTATGAGATCAGATGCGTCGCGCCCGGTTCATGTATATGACCATGGGGGCAACCCTATGCTCGGCACGTCAATCGCCGTCTCTGAACCGATCCTCCACGTGGATTCGGGTTCCACGCCCCTCTCCTCCGTGCGGCCAGCTGCATACCTCGGCGAGCTGCCACGCCCCCTCGGCCGGAAAAGGATCACGGCGCGCCGGTCATCGGAGTGGCACTCACCGTTCGGCGGTGTCAGCGCAGTGACCCGTCCGACAAGTGCGGGACATGTGCGGGATGATCTTGCTGACAGTGTGAGCTGCGTAAGGCGTTCACGCAGCTCACACCATATAAGCCAGTCGTACGGCCACCGCTCTCCTAAAGCGGGTGTCGCATGTTCGAATCATGCCGGGGGCACTCTTCTGACCAGCCGTTGAGCCTCTGACCTGGGGTTCAGGGCGTCCTCTCTTGGCGACCACATGCTGCCGAGTGCCGCCGTAGGCAGCCGTAGGTCAGCACCTGCGGGACATGTGCGGGACGATCATGGACCTGCTTCCGCCACCGGCCCCGGCGTCAGCCCCAAGCCCTCGCGTGTCCACTGGGTGATGGCCCCCATCTGGACGGCAGCCGGGCGAGGATCTCCCGCCGTGATGCGCCGGCCGAGCTGAAGGTCCTCCCCCTCCAGGCCACTCTCCTCTTCGAGGATGCGACCGAGGTGGTAGGCGGCGGCCAGAACAGCGAGAGCCTCGTCCCTCAAATACCAGTAAGGGATCTCCATATAGGCGGAGTCCCCGGAATAGTCGAGCTGGAAAACGCCGCGAGGCCCCTCGTACCGCAAGACAGGACCTGACATGTACTCCTCGGTCTCCACATGTCCGAGCTCTTCGACGGCACGATGGACGATCCGGTCCCATATGGCTCTCTGCTCCGCGGTGAGGTGGACCGGACGAGGCTCGTCATCAGCCTCCTCAAGGTCTACCGGCACCGATTCAAGCTCGGCTCCATCCGCGCGAGGACGCCCGAAATAGATGTCATAGGTCACAAGATCCGAATCTTAAGATCGCATCTCGCGACGGTCCACCCACTTCTCGGCCAGCCCTTCCTTTCGACGGACGGCGACAGTCGAGGAAGGACGGAGTCCGCTCACCCTGCTTTTCTCGTGCGGAAAGACAAAAGCCCCGGCAACGCCGCGGCTTGGGTCATCAACCGATCTATTCGTCGTCGAGAGCGTTGTCGATCTTTCCGTTGATGAGGTCCTGCTGGCCGTCCATGCATTTGGCGTAAGCCCGGAGAAGAACGTCCACACTGTGGCCGGCACGCTTGGCCGCCTCGGTGGCCGGCACGCCTACGTTCAGCCAGAGCGACACGGCCGCGTGGCGCAGGTCGTACGGTCGAGCGGCCAACGACGACTCCACCTGAGCCGGAGTCAGGGCGAGCTTTCGCGCCCCCTGCCAGACGTACTTTCGCGCCCCCCTGCCAGACGTAGGAGTGTGCCGAACTGGAGTAGAACCCGTCATTGGCCGTGCGGAACAGCCTGCCGTCCTTCGCCGTGCCGTAGGTCTCAATGTGCTCGCGAAAGATGGCCGCGAGAACGGGCGGAATCGGAATCTCTCGTGTCTCCTTGTGCGCCCGGTGCTTGAGGCCGCGGGACTCGTGGGTCTCCCCCGAGTTGGTTCACCGCTTCGTCGCCTGCGGCCGGGCACGCTCCACGATGATGTGGCAGCCGGTGACTCGCCGGGCCAGGCCCGCCACGCGGCTGGGAGGGACGTCGGCCAGGCGCATCCGCCGGTCCTCCTGGCGCATCCCGACCAGGACGAGCACATAGCCGACGAGTACGGTCGCGCCGAGCATGAGACCGATGATCAGGGGGATCGCGGTCACGTCCAGCTCACCCCCGCCTCGGCGATGCCGCGCGGACGGTTGGCCGGACGCCGGGACTGCTCGTTCCTCGTGGTTGTCCTGCGCTGGGCCGCCTGACGGCGCACCCAGCGGTCCCCGGCTCGGCACTTGCGGCAGAGGAGCCGCCCCTGCTCCAGGGCCGCGCCGCACTCGCAGGCGGGGGTCTCGTCGATCGGCTTGATGTGGTTGATCACTGTCGACTCTCCTCTCGGTCGCTGCCGGTGGTGCCTCGCGATACCGAGAGTGCGACAAGGAGTCAGGACGTGATCACTACAGGATGGGACATGTTCAGGACGTCCGGTCTACGATTGCCACGTCCCTGGACGTCCCCTCTGGGCGGGTGGAATGGCGAACGAGCGACTGCGCGCGGCCCTTCTCGAACGCGGGACATCGGTGGCCGAACTGGCCGAGGCGATTGCGGTCGACCCGAAAACGGTGGAGCGGTGGATCACCAAGGACCGCACGCCGTACCGAAAGCACCGTTACGCAGTGGCTTCGTTCCTGGAAATGGACGAGAGATACCTGTGGCCCGAGGCGCTGACGCCTCAGCAGGTGGCCGCCGCGTCCGAGAGCGAGATCGTCACCGTCTACCCGCATCGCTGGGCCGTCCCCAGGGACGCCTGGGGACGTCTGTTCACACAAGCCGAACGAGAGATCGGTGTGCTGGTTTACAGCGGCATCTTCATCGCTCAGGACACCGGCATCATGCGGACGTTCACAGAGAAGGCCAAGGCTGGTATACGGGTGCGCATCCTGCTCGGTGACCCGGACGCGCTTGAGGCCGCCCAGCGTGGGGCTGACGGAGGCGTCGGTGAGGGCATGGCCGCGCAGACCCGGATGGCTCTGACGCTCTACCGCCCGCTGAGGCAGATCGACGGCATCGAGATCCGGCTGCACCACACGATCCTGTACAACTCCATCTACCGCGGAGACGATCAGCTTCTCGTCAACACCCATGTCTACGGCAAGTTTGCCGCCGATGCTCCGGTCATGCACCTGCGTAAGGTGCTGGGTGGAGACATGGTCTCGACCTATATGGAGAGTTTCGAAAACGTCTGGGCCGGCGCCACTCCCGCAGGGCCCTGATCGTGGCCCGCCGTATCGATTTCCACGACGACCCGAACGCCTCCGCACCCAACGGCCTGGTGCCATCCGTGAACGTCGTGGTCACCAACGAGACGGGCGAGATCCTGATGATCCGTCGGTCGGACAATGACAACTGGGCCGTGCCGGGCGGCGCGATCGACCTGGGCGAGCCACTGCCGGATGCGGCCATCCGCGAGACACTGGAGAAGACCGGAATCCGGTGCGAGATCACCGGTCTCGTCGGCACCTACACCGACCCCCGGCACGTCATCCTCTACACCTCCAACGGCGAGGCCCGTCAAAAGTTCTTCATTGTGCTGACCGGCCGCGCGACAGCCGGCGAGCCGACGCCGAGCGACGAGTCCCGCGAGGTGCGGTGGGTGCCGCGGGACGAGGTCGGCTCGCTGGCCATGGATCGGTCGATGCGGCTGCGGCTGCGGCATTTCCTCGACAACGCCGCCAGCCCGTACATCGGGCGAACAAGCTCACGCCGATGGGCTGCACGGCGACCCGAGGCACCTTTGCCCACACGTCCTCAAGTGGTTCCTCATCCTGGAAGGCGATCCCGTGGCCGAGCACACCCTCACCGATGAGCTGTACGAGGCCGAACGCCGTCTGCAGGCAGCGATGCTCGCCGGAGACGTCGAGGAGCTCGACCGGCTACTCGACGAGCGACTCGTCTTCACCGGGCCGCCGGACGGCGCGTGCCACCCGCGGGCCAAGCAGCTCGATCTCGACAACCACCGCTCGCGCAGGCAGGTCATGACCAAGCTCGTCCAGGAGGACCTCACCGTGGTCGTCGCCGGCACCACCGGCGTCACCTGCTTCCTGGGCGTGCTGGAGGGCACGTTCGCGGGCACGCCGTTCGTCTCGCGGCTGCGCTACACCCGCACCTGGGTCCACACCGACGAGCACGGCTGGCGCATCCTGGCCGCCCACGCCAGCCCGGCGTGATGTCACTCCCGTGCTCAGGCCGGCCTGTACGGCGCGCACGGCCGACTGGATGCAGTTGGACCGCCTGGCCCGTGCACAGGACGCCAACGGTGAGCTGACTGACTCCGAGCGGGAAGAGCTGACCCGGCTGCGCCGGCAGCGGGCCGAGGGCCACTGGACGCAGTTGTAGGACAGTGATCGCTAACCGTACGTGAACTGAGCTTGAGGTGGTTTGCTCAGGTCGCTGGCTTTTCTACGGCGGTGCATCGCTGGGTTGTGACGATCGCCGGCGGTGGCGAAGAGCCGTATGGAGCCGGGGCGATCGCCGCCGCAGGACTTCCTCCGTCGGGCCCATGGCATCGGTGACCGTGGCCGACGTCCGCACTCACCCTGGTGACCATTGGATCCTCCACGAGGAGCCGGCCCAGGCTGCGGAGCGGGCGGACGGAGGCCCGTCCTCACATCAGCGGGGGGCGATCAGAGGTAGAAGATCATCAGAAGGGTGAGGCCGATGCTCAGGGCTATGAAGCCCGGCGTTCTGGGCTGCCTGGCGGCCTCCCTCCGTGAGGAGATCACCAACACGGCGCCCATGGCCAGCGCCACCAGTAGGTGCAGGCCGTACCACATGGGGATGGGCAGTTTCCCGAGGATGGTCCCGGACAGCAGGTCGTCGGCGGCTCCGTAGCCGGAGAGGCCGGTCAGCACACCCAGGCCCAGCGCCGCGAGGGCGTATCGGAACCGTCCGAGCAGGGCCCAGAGGACCGTTCCCAGAGCGAGCAGGACCGAGGAGGTGTGGTGCAGTTGCCGGATGAGCAGGCCGCCGCGCACGTCGAAGCTGAGGTTCAGGAGCGAGTTGTAGGCGGCGCTCATGGGAGTGCCCCGGAGGGGCTCGTAGGAGCCGCTGTAGGCCACCGTCTGGCCGCTGGGCACGTAGAAGAAGGTCAGGAAGCCGCCGGTCAGCAGGACGACCACAAAACAGTAGATCAGCATCTCGCCCACCAACTGCCTCAAGCGCTCCATCCGGCATATTTCACCACGAACGGCCAGACACCGGCCCGGCGACAAGGGCCGCCGACACAAGGAGGAGGACGCGGAGGAGGGAACGGAGGAGGGAACGGCCGAAGGACGCGGTCGGCAGAAGGGCCCCGGTGAGAGACGGGTTCTGGCTGCCGACAAGGGGAAGCCCCGCCCCAGATGCTCCGGGACGGGGCTCGGGGGCCTCGGTCAGTTTTCCAGGTCACGGGCCAGGCGCAACCACGTGGTGAACAGGTCGGGGTCGATGTCGGCCAGGGTGCGGAGCCTGACGGCGGCCATCTGCCTGGCGGCCGGCTCCAAGCGGCCGGAGGGGTCGGAGATCTCCTGGCCTCGCCACAAGTCGAACGTCACGTAGCACGTAGGAGGAGTAGGCCTTGAAGTAGGCCACCGGGGTCTTGCCCGGGGCCGGGCCGAGACTCCAGACCGGGTGCCCGTGCCAGACCGCGCCCGCCTGAGGAAGCACGGTGTCGACGATGGTCTGCAGCTTCTCGGCGATCTCGCGCAGGACCGGGTCGAGGGCTGCGGCGTAGTCGGTGACGGTGGCGGGCTTGGTCATCTCTGGCTCCTTGGGCGGGCTGGTGACGAAGGTCCAAGGGCTCCTTGGGCGGGCTGGTAACGAGGTCCGGGGCTCCTTGGGCGGGCTGATAACGGGATCCAGGGACCTCTTAGACGGGCTGGTGACGGAGGCCCGGGGACCCCTTGGGCGGGTTAGTAACGGAAGTCCGGGGACCTCTTAGGCGGGCTGGTAGTGGAGGTTCAGGACACCGGACTTGAAGGTGGTCGAATCGACCAGTTTGAGCGGCAGGCGGCCGGTGCTCTCGTCGAACAGCCGGGTTCCGGCGCCGAGCACGATCGGGTGGACCATCAGGTGGAGCTCGTCGATGAGGCCCGCACGCAGCAGCGTCCTGGTCAGCGTGATGCTGCCGGTGATGCTGATGTTCTTGCCCGGCCGTTCCTTCGTCCTCCTCAGCTCGTCGATCACATCTCCGCTGATCAAGGTGGAGTTGTTCCACTCCGCCTTCTGCAGGGTGGTGGAGGCGACCAGCTTGGGGATGTTGTTCAGCTGGTCGGCCATCTCGCCGGTCCGGTGGGGCCAGACCTCGGCGAAGGACTCGTAGGTGGCCCGGCCCAGCAGGAGCGTGTCCGCCTCGGCCTGGATCGCCATGACCGCTGCGCCCATCTCCTCGTTCATGTAGGGGAAGTGCCACGTCTCGGGCGACTCCACGACGCCGTCCAGCGAGACGAACAGCCCGGAAACGATCTTCCTCATGGGTTTCTCCTCAGGAATGAAGTGGTGTGTGGTTCAGAGGGATGGAGTGGTGTGATTCAGGCGGACTTGCGGAAGCGGGCCGCGACCAGGGAGACCCAGGCCATCGCGATCATGACCCCCGTGGCGAGTGTCACCGAGCCGGCGTGCCCGCCGGTGATCGCCCAGCCGTCACCCACGATCAGGGCCACACCGGCCAGGCGGGAGGCGACGGCCATGCCGCGGACGCCGGTGCGGGTGAAGTACCGGCCGAGGACGAAGCAGGCCGCGGCGAGGGCGATGAACGTCACCGACCCCGTCACCATGTGCATGATGCTGTGCCAGCTCATCGCCGCCGGCGGCCCGGCGGGCGTGCCCACGGGGAAGCCGTCGGCAGGATCCATGACGAAGACACCCGCCCCGATCATTCCGATGCCGGCGGCCAGCGTCAGGCGCGGCACCCAGGTGCCGCCGGGCTCGCCGTACAGGGCCCTGCGGAACCCGAAGGAGCCGGCGATGAGCAACGAGCCGACGATCAGGAAGTTGGTGATCTGGATCCACCCGAGCGAGCCGGTGGCGAGCTGGCTGAACGGGTGGCGGACCAGGTCGAAGCCCTCACGGGTGAACGCCTGCGCAAGAGCGACCACGGTCCAGACGGGCATGGCCACCGTCGCAGCGGTGAGCAGCGTGCGCGTGGAGGCGGAGCTGCGGGTCATCGTGCTGGTCATGTTCCCGGTCCCTTTCGTGGCTCTGCCTACACGTCGTCCAAGCGATGTGACAGGGAATGCAGGAAGGCCAGGGCCGCCGGAAAAGGATTAGGAGTACGGCATGCGAGCTCTCGTGACGAGCGTGAGCGAGCAGAAGGCGGACGAGACGCTCCGGATCGAGATGGGCACGTTCATCCAGGAGCCGGCACAGGCCGGGGTGCCGCCGGCCATCGGCGGGATGGAGTTGGGAGACAGCCTGCTCAAGTCCGCCGGTGGCGGGAGACAGCCTGCTCAAGTCCGCCGGTGGTAGGAGGCAGCCTGCTCAGGTCCGCCGGTGGCGCGCTCACGGTGACCGACGGCCCCTTCGCCGAGGCGGAGGGGATGGCGGGCGGGTCCGCGCTGATCGAGGTGGGGTCCGGGGAGGAGGCGTTGGAGCTGTCCCGCCGCTCATTCAAGATCGCCGGCGATGCCGTGGGCTGGATGCAGCAGATCTACTGACCAGCGCGCCGAGCCGCCGAGCCGGTGAGTCTTCGGGCTGTTCGGCCTCAGCCGCGCGTGCTCTCGTCGCTCGGCTCGTTCAGCGGGGTCAGCGCGGCCGAGGCCGCGTCGTGGTCCATGCCGGTCGCCTCCAGCAGATCGACGGCGATGGAGCGCAGCTGCGCGATGGTGACGTTCGCGGAGAAGCCCAGGTTTCTGGGCCGCTCCCGCGCGGCGACGGCGAGCAACGCCTGTCTGGCCAGCATCGGTTCGCGTCCTGCCCCCAGTTCGAGCTGGAGCAGCAGTGCCGCCTCCGAGACCTCGCGCAGCGACTCGGCCAGCGCGGCCGGTGGCGGGCTGGCCTCGCCCAGCGCCGCGAGCGTGCGGCGGACCAGCACCCGCGCGTTGCGCAGCGCCAGGTCCACCGGTACGGCGGCGGTCTCGTACCTGGTCAGTCTGGCCCGGTGATGCCAGCGCAGCGGTGAGATCATGATGATCTCCTTGCCGTTCTCCAGCGCCGCCTCGAACTCCTCGACCGCCGTCTGGGTCTTGCGTCCGCATTCCAGGGCCTCGGCGGCCAGGTCCACGTCGCGCTTCTCGATCGCCTCCGCCGCCTGTTCCAGCACGGTGGAGAGGGCGTCGAGCACGCCGGACAGCTGCTTGCCCACGATGGTGAGCGGGCTGGCGGGCAGCAAGGCGACCGCGATGATGCCGATGACGCCGCCGGTGAGCGCGTCGGCCATCCGGTCCAGCCCGCCGACGTCCTCGCCCGGCACCAGCATGGCGACCAGCACCGCGGATGACCCGACCTGCGACACGAACAGCTCACCGCTGTTCAGCAGGCCCGCGATGGTCATGGCCAGCGCGATCACGAGCGCCATCTGCCAGGGGCCCGAGCCGATCCAGGACACCAGCAGGTCACCGATGCCCACGCCCAGACTGACGCCGATCACCAGCTCGGCCACCCTGCGCAGCCGCTGTCCGAGCCCCACACCCACGCAGATCATCACGGAGATGGGCGCGAAGAGTGGGTGGGCGTGACCGAGCAGATGAACGGCGACGATCCAGGCCAGCGCGGCACCCACGGCGCACTGCGCGATGGAGGGCGCGATCAGGCCGAACGTGCCCAGCCGTTTCCTAACTTGATCACTGAGCCACGTCCGCACCCCTCCACGATGGCGGATCTTTATGACATTGGGATCACATTTGCCCTGGATTCTTCTTATTCGGTCCATTCGGCGAAAGTCAGGGAGGCCACCGCCACCTGCCCTTTGGCACCGGCGACCTGGGGCTCGGCGTGTGCTCTCTCAGGGATTCCGATGGGCTCTGGCGACGGGTCGATCCGTCGCTCCCGACGGTCGGACGCCGCTACCGCCATCCCGGGCGCAGGCGGACCGACGGCCGTAAGGCGTCAAGGCGTCAAGGCGTCAAGGCGTTGTGCGGGATCTTGTCCGTGCTCCGCGCCGCGATCCCGCGAGGGTTTCCGCTCCATGGGCTGGGCTCCGGCTCGGACGTGACGTGCTGACGGCGGTTGCGCGACTGACACCGGGCCGGCGGCTGAGGCCGGCTCCATGAACCATTGCTCGCCACCGGTCGCCCGAGGCGAGACCGGCTCCAAGCGCCCTGTGATCATCGGCGAGGCGGCCTCCCGCCGGCGGCCGGCCTCGGCGGCGGGAGGCCGCGGGCGACATCTTCGCCGATGATGCACCAGGTCAGCGCGGTGCACGTGGTCCCGATCGGCCTGGCTCATCGACGTCAGGCCGCAGGTAGCCTTGGGTGGCTGCGTGCCGAGCCGGTGGGTGCTTCTGGCCCGATCACCGGGAAATCCCCCGACTCGCCGCTGTCGGAAGTCCGCGGTGCGGACCGGTGGGTGAGCTGGGCCAGTGCGGCTGCCACCGGTTGAGCTCGCCGCCCAAGAACCGTGATCGAATCACGGAACGTTCGAGGTGTCTCCCCAGCCGCACCCCTCAACTGATGGGAGATCTGTGTTCAGGGCAACTGCCAGACGATCAGCGGTGCTCGCCGCCCTCATGGCCACCGGGCTCGCACTGATCACCGCCACAACGGCCGCCGCGGCCACCGTCCACGAGGCGGCCTCAGCCCGCTCAGCGGGCGCAGGCCATCCCTCCATCATCGGTGGGAGTGCCGCGGCGGAGCCCTACTCGTTCATGGCCTCCTTCCGGCTGCGAGGACTGCCCGGCCACCACTGCGGCGGTTCCCTCGTCGCCCCGGACTGGGTCGTCACCGCCGCCCACTGCAAGGGACTCATGAAGCCCGGCAGGACGCAGGTGCGGGTCGGCTCTCTCGACCGCGACGAGGGCGGAGCCCTCACCGGTGTGAAGCGTGTCATCACCTATCCCGGCCACGACGGACCCGGCCGGGGCGGGAAGTTCGAGAACGACATCCTGCTGGTCCAGCTGGACCGGCAGGTAGACCTCGATCCCATCCGCATCGCCGACGACCCCGGCCGGGTGGGCGAGCCGAGCCGCGTCATCGGCTGGGGCATGGCATGCGAGGACAGGAACAATCCGACCTGCAAGAACGGCCCCCGGCGGTTGCAGGAGCTCGACACCGTACGCGTGCCCGACAACCGGTGCACCTCCCTCCACCGCGGCAGCGAGCTGTGCACCGGCGAGCGCCGCGGGCGTGCGGCCAGCGCGTGCAACGGCGACTCCGGAGGTCCGCAGATCCGCAGGGTGGGCGGCCGGTGGGAGCTGATCGGAGCCACCTCGCGCGATGGCGACGACGTGGAGGACCGCATGGACGGCGGCGCCGGCTGCTCCACCAACCCCAAGGGTGAGCCGGGAGTCGGCATCTGGACCGACGTGACCCACTACCGCTCCTGGATCACCGAGACCATCAAGGAACAGTCCGCGGAGCTTCACAGCGCCTCCTGATCACCCGTCGGACCGCGCGGGCGCCGATTAACTTGATCTTCAACCTGCGCGTTGTCGTCGGGCGGTCACGGCCTGTCCAGCCGTATGAGGGTTTGGCGTCCGAGAATCGGTCGGCGACCGGCTGACCAGACGCTCGGGACCGTACCGGGAGCAGGTCTCCGCCAGGCGTATCTCGGCCTCGACCGGCACGGCTACCATTCATGATCATGTCGATGTGGTTGAACCTCGCGAAGATCGATGTCGAGCTGCTGGAGTCCGTACAGGCGGACCCTGATCTGATCGGAGAGATCTTCTTCGACAACGGGCAGGCGCCCGTCGGCTTCCAGCCGGAAACCGACATGTTCGGAGATGACTACCGAACCCTCAACGCCATCGCGGAGGGCAGAGCCAAGGCCGAGCATGAGAGTGCGCAGTGGAAGGAGTGCTATCCCTGGCTCGCGGCGGCGACCGGCGAGGACGGCGAGAACGACGTGGAGGGGTATGAGTTCGACTATGGTCCGGCCTTCGTCCTCGATCCCGGCCAGGTGGCGGCCGTCGCGCAAGGCCTGATGGGCGAGGGATGGGGGTTCGGCGCCGCCCGCCGGGACGCGGCAGACGGCGCTTATGAGGGGTTCGAGGACCTCGGACCGTTCTACGCGGCGGCGGCACGAGAGGGCAAGGCCATCATGGGCGGGGTGAGCTGACCCGCTGCGGTGGCCACCGCACCGCTTCCGACGGGCTCTGCACCAGAGCCAAAACCTGTGGCTGTGCCCTGTTGGCGCCCGTAAGGTGCCGATCATGGTGGAGACGATATCCGGGGAACACGCCCGATGACCCTGTTCACGCACCTCACCTCGGCCGACGACGTCCGCTCGATACGGCGGGCCGGCGTCCGCGCCCGCAGCCGCGACCACACGGGGACGGCCGGGGTGTTCTGCCTGCCGATCCTGCCCTCCTACCAGCTCACCCACCAGTGGGGCCGGGAGCTGCGGCGCGGCGGACGACGCACGATGGTCGCCGTCGACTTCCGGCTGCCCGACGACGAGCCCGTGTCCGTGGGCCGCTATGGACGGGCCCATCAGGAACTTCCCAGCGCCGAGGCCGCAGCCCTGATCGCCGGATGCGAGGACGCCCGCGGATATGAGGTCTTCGTCCCCCGGGCGATCGGCGCCAAGGAGATCCACCGAGTCCGGGGGGTCAACCGGGTCACCGGCTGGCGATACATGCCCGACGCCCACGGCAGGTTCCCCTGCCCGTGTCCGGGATGCCTGCGGCGTGGGGAGTACGGCAGCGCGAAGATCCGCCAGGCGGCCGAGAGCCGCGGCTACTAGAGGAGCCGGCCGAGCGTGACGGCCATCTCGTCCATCTGATCGGCCTGGACGCCGTCGGCCCCGGTGCGCCCCATGAGCCCGAACACCCGGGGACCGCGGAGGTCCTCCGGCAGGTCACGCATGCGTGGCACGACATGGAAGTGCACGTGGTTGAAGCCTTCCAATTCGGCGAACTGCACCACGTAGGTCTTCACGCAGCCGGTCACCTCCCGCAGCGCCCGCGACAGGCGGACCTGCCACAGACCCAGCGTGGACGCCTCGGCATCGCTCAGGTGCGCGACGGTCGTGACATGACGCCGGGGGACCAGCACCAGCCACCCCGGCAGCGCCGTACCGATCGCGTGGGCGACACGCCAGTGATCGTCGAACGCGATCCTCTCCCGTGGCGGCAGCGCGTCGAACTGCGCTTCCTGATCGCAGGTGTAACAGCCCGAGGAGGTCGTCATGTCGTCCGATGCTATGAGGTCGGTATGCCGTCCGACCAGGCCGCGCCTCTGCTCCGACGCGGCCTGGTCGGCGCGCACGGCCGAGGTGACGCACGGGGTCGCGTTGGCGATCGAGCGGCTGACCAGGTGTTCGGGGCCGTACCGAGAGTGGATCTCCAGCAGGCGGACGTCGACGTCGAGGAGGTGTCCGTCCAGGCTGGTGGTCATGTCGCAGCAGGTCAACGCCGCCGTCAGCTCCGGGCGCTCCTGGTCGAACTCCTCGTTCAGCACGTCCAGCGGATCGCGCCCGGTGACCCCGTAGCAGCCGGGCAGGGGCTGAGATCGCCGCGCGGGCGTACGTGGGGCGCCGCGGGGCGACCTTCGATCGTGGCCGTGCCGTACAAGAGCTCCGGGCGCGTCTCGATCGCCGGTTCAGCCGCGACCAAGGCAGGTCGGCCGCCGCGGCTGGGCTTCACCGTACTCTCGCCCACCGAGGCCGTACGGGCGAACTCAAAAGCTCTGCCGGGGTCAGGCCGCCACGAGTCGAAGAATCTCGCGAGGGCGTGATTCGCGCTCGTCATAGGCGAGGTCCAGTCCTGCCGCCGTTATGGCGGCGAACGACGCGGCGAACGCGTCCTCGGACTCCCATTGCACGATGGAGATCACCGCGTCGGCCGACACCCAGCAGTCGGCTGAAAGGCATCCCGCTGTCCCCCGGAAGACCTCGGCGACCTGGTGGACGCGTGAGATGAACTCCTCGCGGTGAGAGGCGTGCGGATAGTGGCTTGCTACCATTCCTACCTTCATGATGCGCTCCTTGGCGTTTCTCGATGGTGTGTCGGATATCGGATATCGGATCGTCGGCGGGCGTCCGGGCCGGACCGGCTCCAGGTGTGGCCGGTCACGGCACCTTCCGCCCGCCGTCGCGGATAGCGGTGGTGGTCGGGCCGGCGCTCAGCGGTCAGCGTCCTGAGCGCGGTGGCCGTTGGATCCGGTCATCCCGCGCCCCGCTCGCCGACCCGCATCCGCCAGCCGTATCCGATCTTTCGGACCAGCGCCGGGTCCACGATGAGGTGCCGGAACGGCCTGATCGCGGCCATGTAGACCTTCCCGAAGAGGCCGTTCGGCTTCACCAGCACGGCCATCTGGCCGCGGTGGCCACCGGCCCCGTCCGGGACCCAGCCGATGTGCATCACCGTGTGCACGGTCCGGTTGGCCATCTCCGCCGCCCACTCGTCGTCCGTCAGGTAGACCGAGCTGAACGGGACCGCACGGAAGTCCGGCCCGGGGGGAGCGTCGCGGAGATCCGCCGGCAACCGGTCGCGCAGCGTCCGCACCCGCGCGCCGATGCCGGAGCCGGGCCCGTCCCAGCCGAGCAGCGCCCCGAGCTTCCAGCGGAGCGCGAACAGCGCACGGGTGGCCCCGGAGAAGCGCCCCTCGCCGGAGCTCATCTGCCGCACCAGCCGCGGAAGGTCGTCAGGACCGCCAGGCGTCGGCAGCGCCCACACGTCCTCAACCCGGAAGTCAGGCGCGAGCTCATGGATCCGCCAGGGCCGGGAGGTGTGCGCGGTGTTCGGGATTCTCATCAGTGGACCTCTTCAGTTCAGATCAGAGGAGTACGTGGCGCGTTCAGTTCAGAGGAGTACGTGGAGCGGGGGTCAAGCCCGAGCACGCCGGCGACGGCGCCGGTCGCTCGCGGGAGCCCGTACGGCCCGCGGCCCACGGGGCTCACGGCTGTCGCCGGCTGTCCCATTCGGCCATCAGGCCGAACAGGGCGAGCTGGTCGAGTGCCGGCTGGTCGGGGTGGATCTCGCGGTAGCGCCGGTAGACGTTGACCACGACCCGTTCGGCGTCCAGCCAGTCGCCGTACTCGGCCAGGTCGATCCCGAACGCGGCCTCCTGGAAGTCCATGCCCTTGGCATGGGCGGCGTCGGCCTGCTCGACGACGTGGCTGAGATACCCGCGCACGGCGCGGATCCCGTCGGGGTCCGTCACCGGGCCGTGGCCCGGCACCACGGTCGGGGCGTCGAGGGCGAGCATCGTGTCGCAGGCGGCGATCCAGTTGGCGATGGGCCCGCTCCACACGATCGGCGTGCCGCCGATGAACAGCAGGTCGCCGGCGAAGAGCACGCCGGCGTCGGGTACGTGCACCACCGTGTCAGCCTCGGTGTGGGCGGGCCCGAGGTTGAGCAGACGCACCTCGCGCCCGCCCACGTCGAGGGTGAGCCGTCGGTCGAAGGTCTGGTCGGGCGTGCGCAGGCGGATGCCGCCGAAGTCGAAGGGTCCGAAGCGTTCGCGCAGGTACGGCGTGAGCGTGGGCCCGAGGTCCATGATCTGCAGGGCCGTGGTCAGCTCCGGCGCCATCTCGGTGTGCATCTCGTGCGCCGTCCCCTCGGCGGCGACGACGCGCACCGAGCCGGCGAGCAGCTGGCCGCCGTGGGTGTGGTCGCCGTTGGCGTGGGTGAGCACGGCGTGGCCGATCGGGTGCCGATCGGTGATCGGCTCCATGCCGGACAGCATCTCGGCGGTGAGCGGCAGGTCGTAGAGCGTGTCGACCAGCAGGGAGGCGCCCTCGCCCGCGACGAGGCCGGCGTTGCTCCTGCCGTACCCGCCGTCGGGCAGCAGCCACGCCCAGACGCCGTCAGCGACCTGGTGCAGCCCCTTCGTGTACGGCAGGGCGGGCTTGGCCGGGTTGACCCGGGGCCGGCGGGGCTTCGCGGTGGGGTCGGGCCTGGCGGCGAGCGGATGGGGGGCGGCGCTCGCCCGCACGGTCTGCCGCACCTCGCCCAGCCCCTCGGCGCGCAGCGACACCACGTCGCCGTCTTTGAGCCAGCCGCGGAAGGCGCCGAGGTCGCCGAAGTCGAGGTGTTCGATCAGGCAGCAGCCGGGCACGGTGCCCGAGCCGAAGACGTCTCCCGGCCGGAGCTCGACGCCGCGGGAGGCGTAGGAGACGACCTCGCCGAAGGACCAGTCCATGGCGTCGGTACGGCCCTCGCCGACCGGCCGGCCGTTGACCTCGGCCCGCACCTGGAGCGCGAGCCCGCCGTCCGGGCCGAAGGGCAGCTCGTCGGGTGTGACCAGCCACGGCCCGAGCGTGGTCGCGCCGTCCTTGCCCTTCGCCTGGCCGATCTTGAGCTGGCTCTCGAGACCCTGCAGGTCGCGGGCGCTCCAGTCGCAGAGGAGGGTGTAGCCGGCGATGTGCTCGACCGCCTGCTCGGGGGTCAGGTCGCGGCCCGCGGTGCCGATCACCGCGCCGATCTCCAGCTCGAAGTCGAACCAGGCGCTGCCGGGGGAGATGGGCACGTCGTCGTGGGGTCCGATGACGGTGGCGGGGTTGGCGAAGTAGAAGGCGGGGATCTGGTACCAGGTCGCCTCCAGCGTTCCCGTGCCGCCGGAGGCTCTGAGGCAGCCGCGCATGTGGTCGAGGAAGCACAGGCAGTCCCGTATGGACGGCGGCCTGGGGATGGGGGCTCTCAGCGTGACGTCGGCGAGCGCGACGATCTCGTCGGGCTCGGCGAGCGCTCGCTCGCCCGCCTGCCGCAGCGAGGGGCCGAGCAGTTCGATCAGGGTCGTGCCCCTGGGCAACGCGTGGATCAGGTCACCGTCGATGACGCCGACCCGGTCGCCGTCAGCCGAGGCGTAGGTGACGAGGCGCAAAACGACCTCCTGTGTTGACCAACATAGAATATGATTGCTAGCACAGAAGGAGGTGGCGTGACAACCCGACGAGGCGGTGCTGCAGGTCAGGGCATGAGCAGGCCCCGCGTGCGCGAGGTGCCGCCTCCGACCGCCGGCTCGGAACGCTCCTCCTCGCAGGGGAAGGCCAGTGGGCTGGGCGTCATAGGGCTGGGCGTCATAAGGCTGGGCGTCATAAGGCTGGGCGTCATAAGGCTGGGCGTCATAAGGGAGCGCCGGTGGGCACGGCGCGGAGGTCCGGCTCCGCCGTCATCCGGCTCCGCTCCCGGCGCGCCGGGAGTCGAGCGGACCGCAGGCCGCGGCGGACAGCACCGCGACCAGGCCCAGGGCGGCCAGCGCCACCGCCGGTCCACAGCCCCCGGCGTCGAGGAGCCGGCCTACGGCGACCCCTCCCAGGAAGGCGGACATGCCGGACAGGAAGCTGAGCACCCCCAGATAGGCCCCGAACCGATCGGCCGGCGCGCACCGCGCGACGGTCTGGAACAGCGCCGGCTGCATGAGCCCCTTGGCCAGCCCGTTGAGTACGGCGGCCGCCAGCAACCCGGCCGTCTGACCGTCGCCGCCTCCCGACGGCGTCACGAGCAGCACCAGATAGCCGGCCCCCGCGCAGAGCAGTCCGCTCCGCAGCACCCACGGGCGTTCCCCCCGTCCGCCCGTCGCGCACCACGGCTGAACCGCCGCCGCGACCATCGCCACCACCGAGAAGAACAGGGTCGTCGCGCCCGCCCCGACGTCCTTGAGCGGGACGACGGTCACGATCTGGTCGGCGAGCAACGTGCTGGGCGCGGCGACCACGGCGAAGCGTACGAACCTCCGATCGCGGAGCACCGCCGCCACTCCTTCGGCGACCGTCCGTGTGCCGTGCCGGGCACCGGCCCAGCGTTCTGGACGGAGATGCGGGTCCGCACGGAGATGCGGGTCCGTACGGAGATGCGGGTCCGCGCGGAGATGCGGGTCCGCGCGGGGAGCGGTGCGGCGCTCCTCCCTCAGCAGGGTGAACAGCACGGCGGCGATCGCCCACGCGGCCGCCGCCGCGGCCGACAGCACCCAGAACCCGGCGGTCAGCAGGAGCAGCCCGACAGGCGGACCGGCCACCGCGGCCACCTGCCCGGCGATCGTGTAGGCCGCGAACCCGCGGGAGCGGCGAGCCGGCGCCAGCCCGGCCAGCAGGGACTGGGCGGTGGGATGGAACAGCGCACCGCCCACTCCCAGCAGCACGGCCGCACCGAGCAGCCCGGCGAGCTCGTCCGCGGTCCCGAGCAGCACGAATCCCACCGCGCGTAGTGTGCAGGCCAGCGCTCCCGCCCTCGTCGCACCGATCAGATCGGTCACCGCACCCACCGGCAGGAACAGCGCGTACTGGACCGCGATGCGCACACCGAGCACCAGGGTGATGGTCCCGGCGAGCATGCCGAGATCGTGCCGCAGATGGGCCACCAGATGCGCCATCACCGCGAAGAATCCGAGCGAGATGGCGGACTGCACCCCCACGACCACCACGATCACTCGCCGGTCGGACGGCCCGCCCGCTGGGCGACGGCACGCCACGGACCGCCCGGGAGAATTCACGCGAGCACGGTCCGGACGGCGGCGGCCGACTCCACCCGAAGCCGCAGCGGGCAAGTGGGGGTACGGCGGTGCGACACGGGGGACTCCTTGCTCTCGGCGAACGGTGAGAGCAGACCAGGTCGATCCAGGTCGTGTCTAATATCGACAAGGGGGCGCGATCGATACCGGAATGAATAACCATGCTGCTCAGACATGGTTCAGCGGCCGGCCCGGCACGGTCTGCGCACGCCGTGAAGCCCGGGGTCCGCGCTGAGAGCCGCCGGGCCGGATCACTCGTTCCCATGGAGCCGAGATCTGGTCGAGGTTCCCGCAGAGCCGAGATCTGGTCGAGGTTCCTGCAGAGCCGAGGGACCTGGTCGAGGTTCCCGCAGAGCCGAGATCTGTCGAGGTTCCTACGGGCCCGTGAGACCTGGTCGAGGCCAGAGGGTCATGGTCCGTGCCGGTCCCTCAATGTCGATCCGTGCCGATCCGGGTGTTGCGGCGAGCGACGGAAGGCGAGGGACGGCCGCCCTCGGATTGCCGCGGTCCGCGCCTTCTCGGGAGCACCCACGGACCGGACCCCGCGTGGCCGGGGTCACCGCTTCGGGGTGAGGTCGGCGTCGAACCGTATCTCGACTCCGTCACCGACCTTGAGCGCGCCGAACAGCGCCGAGTAGGGCCGGATCCCCCATCGGGTCTGCACGATGGTCGCCGAGCCCTGTGCGCGGCTCCCGGCCAGCGAGCCCTGTATCTCGACGGGCTGTGTGACGCCGACGATGGTGAGGTCGCCCTCGACGCGGAACGACTCCGCAGTCCCCTCGACCCGGGTCGACCGGAACGTGATCATTGGGTTACGCCCGGTGTGAAGGATCTTCTCTCGGAGGATTTTCTCGATCTCCTGGCGGTCGGAGCCCGTGAGGGGCTTGACGCCACCGGTCCCTTCCCGGACTTCGAACGACCCGGCGTCGATCTCGACGGCCACCGAGGAGCCGGCCGGGTCAGCGGTGTCGACTGTGGCCTCGCCATGCCAGCGGGTGACCTCGATGGTGAGATCATGGCCGGCCTTCGCGCCCAGCCCGCTGCGGGCCGTGTTGACGAGGAGCCTGCCGGACTCAGGCCCCAACGTGTAGCTACCGGTGGTGACGCCCACCATGCCAGGTTATCCCGCGCCCGAAGGACCCGTAGCGGCGCCTACCGCCGGCGTGGCGGCCCCGGAGGCTCCGGCGCTCCGGCGCGTCGTCGGCCGCCCTCAGGCGTACCGGCGGCGCTTCCGCCGGGGAAGGCCCAAAGCGGTGTCCTGGATCGATGAGTCGGCAGCCATGGCAGTCCTGTCCGCTTCAATGAAACTGGCAGCATCTTCGACCACATCGTTGAACCACAAGTGTAAACTTTTATCCGTTTTTATTGGGCTAATGAGCAATAACCTTCAACGTCATGAGGCGGTCCCATGTCCGGTGAGCGACTCCGGCCGGTCGACCTGGCACGTGAGCACGGCCTGTCGACGCAGGCGGTACGGAACTACGAAGAAGCCGGCATCCTCCCGCCGGCGGACCGCACACCCCACGGCTACCGGACCTACACCCCCCTCCACGCGCAGGCCCTTCGCGCGTTCACCGCCCTGGTGCCGGCCCACGGACACCAGACGGCAACGTCGATCATGCGGGCGGTGAACCAGGGCGCGGTCGAGGACGCCCTGGAGCTGATCGATGGAAGCCATCTCCAGCTCCTCGAGGACCGCCGGACGCTCTCGGCCGTGGAAAAGGCGCTCCGGGACCTGGCGCAGTCAGGAACGCCCGACCCTCCCCCGCCCGGCGTCACGTTCATCGGGCCGCTGGCTCGGAAACTGGGGATCCGGCCGGCGACCCTCCGCAAATGGGAGCAGGCCGGATTGATCCGTCCGCAGCGGGACCCGCAGACCGGTTACCGCGTCTACACCCCTGCCGACGTACGGGACGCCCGGCTGGCCCACCAGCTCAGACGCGGAGGGTATCTGCTGGAGCAGATCTCCCCGCTGCTCGCACAGGTGCGGACAGCCGGAGGCCTGGCACCCCTGGAGTCCGTCCTGGGCGACTGGCGCCGCCGGCTGTCCGCGCGCGGCCTCTCAATGCTGACCGGCGCGGCCGAACTCGCCGCCTACCTGCGTCAGCGCGGCACCCTTCATGCAGGGGACGCCCTGGACTAGGTGTCGCCACCGTGCCGGCTGAGCGCGTCGAGGATCGGGCGTCGCGCGGCGACCGGTGCCTGCCCGGCCGGCAGGGCCGGGCCCCGCATCGGCCGACACCGCTGCCTGATCCCCGCGGTCATCGATGCTCCAGAACGTTGACCACACGGCCGTTCGGGTCGCGGACGAAGAACCGGCGGACTCCCCACTCCTCGTCCCGCAGCGGGTGCACGATCTCGGCGCCACGCTCGCGCATGGCCGCGTAAGCCGCGTCCACATCGTCCACCTCGATGCTCACGTCCGGGATGACGGATGCGGTCCTGTCGCTGATCATGAAGCTGACCTGGGCCGCAGGCGTGGACGGAGAGGCGAGGGTCATGATCCAGCCGTGGTTCATGACCTCCTCCAGGCCGAGCAGGCCGTAGAACTCCGAGCTCTCCTCCAGGGCTTCCGACTGGATGTTGGGGACGATCCGACGGGCTGACATCGGCGACTCCTGCGGCAGAGGGGGTGTGGGTCTGATCCTTCCGTCCAGGATGGCGCATGTGTTCCCGGACCGGGTTCCGGCGCCGGTACGGCGGGCCGTCCCTCACCGCCGCGTCACCCGGGAAACGTCCCACCCGGGAAAGCCGTGCCACCCGGGAAACGTCCCACTCGGGAAAGCCATGCCACCCGGGAAACATGTCGCCCAGGAAAGCCGTGTCACCCGGGAAAACGGCCTGGGAGGTCGTCGCTCGGGTACGTTGGGGCCGATGAACGATCAGCGCGCGGGAGTCGCAGGGCAGGAGCATGGCCGTCGGCCGGGTGGGCGGGCGGTGCCCGCGCGGCCGGACACCTCGGGTGGCGGGCCACCGGACATGCGCGCGGGCCGGTCGCGCGGGAGGCCGATGGCCGCCTCGCTCGTCGCCCTGGCCCTCGCGGTCTCCGGCTGCGCCGGCGCGCAGGGCGCCGCCTCACCGGCCGCTCCCGGCCAGACGGCGGCCCGGCCCGCCGCGGAGCGTCCGGCGACGCCACCGGCGAAGGCGAAGGAGTCCGCACCCCGAACGCCCGCACCCCAGACGCCCGCGGGTCAGGCGCCCGCCCTGCCCGCTCCGGACGTGGCCATCCCCACCGACCCGTCACGGCTGGCCCGTTCCCTGACCGGCACCGTCGCGGAGCTGCGACGTGCCGTCGACGGCTGGATCCGCGACGGCGACCCCGTCAAGGGAGACCCCCCTGAGCCGGTGGTGCTGCTGGCCCTGCACCAGCAGCGCATCTACCGCTACCTGGCCCGCAACCCACAGGTCGCCTCCCGCACCTACGCCAGGCTGCCGAAGGCCCTGGCCGGGCAGGCGAAGGACAACGTGACGGCCGCCCGGAACCTGCTCTCCCTCGTCCGGCCCATCAGCAAGCCGGCGCAATTCCGCGTCCAGCCGCCCGAGCCCGCCGATGTCCTGCTCGGCCACTTCCGGCACGCCGCGCGCCGCTTCGGCGTCGAGTGGGAGGTGCTGGCGGCGGTGATGTTCGTCGAGACCAAGTTCGGCCGGGTACGGTCGCCGAGCCACACGGGCGCCAAGGGCCCCATGCAGTTCATGCCGGGAACGTGGGACGCCTACGGGATGGGCGGTGACATCCAGGACACCCGCGACGCCCTGCTGGCCGCGGCCAACTACCTGCACGCCTCGGGGGCGCCGCGCGACTACCGGCGCGCGCTGTACGCCTACAACCACTCCCAGGCGTACGTCGACGCGGTGCTGCTGCACGCCCGCCAGATCAAGCGGGACATCAGGAACTACTACGCCTACTACAACTGGCAGGTCTTCGTGGTCACCACCCGCGGCGACCGCCGCCTCACCGGCCCCTGACCTCGCGACCCGGCACCGCTCCTCCGGCGGCCAGGGGAACGGGACGCCCGCCGGCGGACCGGGCGCTCCCCGGCCGGCGCCGCCGGGCCGTACAGCGGCAGGTCAGGCCGGCGACAGCTCCGCCATCCGCGACCAGCCCTCGCCGGGCACCTCGACGTTGATGATCTCCGGTGTCTCCGCGATCACTTCGGGCATCCACGCCATGGCGGTCTTGAAGTGTTCGGAGCCCACGTGGGCCTCGCCCGCCGCGGATGAGGCGAACGCCTCAAGCAGGACGAACTGGTTGGGCGTCTCGACGCTCCTGGACCATTC